>JBJHCD010000232.1:0-7846 GCA_050485845.1 Pirellulaceae bacterium
CGCCAAAGCCCTCGCGTCGCGCGGCCCCGGACACCCTAGCTGACGACCTTCGCCAAAATGTCCCCCTCGCGAAGGATCTTGTAGTCGTCCCCGTTGATCTCGATGTCACTGCCGCCGTACTTGCCGTAAATGACTTCGTCACCGACGCTTACCGACAGTTCCCCCCGCTTCCCGCTGTCCAGGAGGCGACCGGGGCCCACCGCCAAGACCGTTCCGCGCTGAGGTTTCTCCTTGGCAGAGTCAGGCAGCACGATACCCCCCGCCGTGGTCTCCTCGGCTTCAATCGGCTTCACAACGACGCGGTCATCCAGAGGTCGAACTTTCAACTTGGCCATGATATGGACTTCCCTTCTTTCCTTGAACGTTACTTGTTGGGTTGGATTATCCGAGCCTGAATCGCTCGGAATTGCTTCGAATCAATCTTGGTGCCCGCCGAACCCTTTGTGGCTCGGCACGACAGAGTCCCAATTGCCCGGTGGTCGATACCCGAGGAATCTCGCCATTTCCCCCCGCGATTCTGGAGCCCCGATTCTCGAGCCCCAGTTGGACGGGGAGACGAGCCGGGGGAGAGCGCGGCGGGGGAGGCCAGCACTCGCGGATGGACGGCTTACATCATGCCGCCCATGCCTCCCATGCCACCCATTCCTCCCATGCCACCCATGTCTCCCATGCCACCCATTCCTCCCATGCCGTGGTCATGGTGATCGTGATGGTCACCCTCTTCCTCTTCCTTCGGGATCTCCGTGATCAGCGACTCGGTGGTCAGCAGCAGGCAGGCCACGCTGGCGGCGTTCTGGAGGGCGGTCCGGACCACTTTGGCCGGATCGATGATCCCGGACTGGACCAAGTCTCCATACTCGTCCGTATCGGCGTTGTATCCCTCATTCTTGCCCTTCAGCTGCCGGACGCGATGGACGACCACGGCCCCATCTTTCCCGGCGTTATTGGCGATTTCACGCAGCGGGTACTCGAGCACTTGGCGGACGATCTGCACGCCCAGCTTTTCGTCTCCCTCCAGCTTGAGGCTGTCCAGAGACTTTTCGGCTCGGAGCAGTGCCACGCCGCCACCTGGAACGACCCCTTCGGCCAGAGCGGCTTGAACAGCCGACTTGGCGTCCTCCAACAGGGCCTTCCGCTCCTTCATCTCGGTCTCGGTGGCAGCTCCGCAATTGACCTGAGCCACGCCGCCGGCCAGCTTGGCCAGCCGTTCTTGGAGCTTCTCGCGATCGTACTCGCTGTCCGTGACTTCGATCTCTCGCCGAATCTGCTCGACTCGACCCTCGATGGCATCCTTCTTGCCGGCCCCACCCACGATGATGGTCTCTTCCGACGTAATTCGAATCTGCTTGGCCCGACCCAAGTCGGTCAGCTTGACGCTTTCCAGGTCGATCCCCAAATCCTTGAAGACCGCTTGTCCACCGGTCAAGGTGGCGATGTCGCCCAGCATCGCCTTGCGGCGGTCGCCGTAGCCCGGCGCCTTCACGGCACACACGCTGAGAATGCCACGCATCTTGTTGACGACCAGCGTGGCGAGTGCTTCGCCTTCCACGTCCTCGGCGATAATCAGCAACGGCTTTTTGGCTTTGCTGACTGCTTCGAGCAGCGGGATCATCTTCTTGTTGCTGGAAATTTTCTCTTCGAACAGCAGCACGTAACAGTCGTCCAGTTCCACGGTCACTTCGTCTTCATTGGTCACGAAGTGTGGCGAGAGGAACCCGCGGTCGAACTGCATGCCCTGAACGAAATCGACGGTGGTCTCGCTACCGCGACCCTCCTCGATCGTGATCACGCCATCCTTGCCGACCTTGAGAAACGCGTCGGCCAGAACATTGCCGATGGTCGGGTCGTTATTCCCGGCAATCGTGGCGATCTGCTGCAGCTCTTTCTTGCTCTTCTCATTGATCGGAGTGGCGGCCTTGAGGATGGCCTGGGAGACCGCGTCGACCCCTTTGGAAACGCCGCGAGAAAGGGCCATCGGATCGGCACCGGCGGCCAGCATCTTCAAGCCTTCGCGAAAGACGGCTTCGGCGAGCACCGTGGCGGTGGTCGTGCCGTCGCCCGCCACGTCATTGGTCTTGCTGGCGGCTTCCTTGACCAGCTGGGCCCCCAAATTCTCATAGGGGTCGTCCAACTCGATCTCCTCCGCGACGGTCACTCCGTCCTTGGTCACCTTCGGCGACCCCCAGCCTTTGTCGAGCACGGCGTTGCGGCCGCGGGGACCAAGGGTACTTCGGACCGCTCGAGCCAACTTGCTGACACCTGCCAACAGGGGTTGCCGAGCTTCATCGTCAAAGACCATTTGCTTTGCCACTTCTGGAATCCTCCTCGGGGTTGACGATTATCGCAAACTTGCCCCGGCCGGCGCCACATCGGCGGCCGTGCCCGGCAAAGTCACTGACCAGCACCAAATCGAGTCCGCGGTGCGACGCGGCTTCGATTCGAAGGGCCTCTTTGTCAATTCTCCAGCCACCGCACGCCACTCTGACATGGCAGCTGGAACTTCGACGCGTGCCCTACAGGCAATCAATGTGCCAACACGAGAAGAAACATCGAAAGTCCATATAAAAGAAGGACTTAGGACAAAAAATCCCGGCAGGGGATCGCACCGGACACTCCAGCCATTTCACTCGTCACGCCAAAATGGCAGCTTCGAGGAACTCCGTCCGGCCAGTTTCCAGAGTTCAGTTTCCAGTTTCCAGAGTTCACAAAGCGACTCGGTAATTCCGGGAGATTCCATAGGCCAGCAATTGTTTCAGCCAATTCCAGTTACGGCTGAGTTAGCTTTGCCCCACACACCCATCCCCCGGGGTTTAAGAAAGAAGTGGGGGATAGAGAGGGGATGAGCCCCTGGGGAGGGGGGGCTAGAAGTTGTTACCTCTCGCAAAATCCCAAAATGCGCCACTTCAAAACTGGCGCGTTCGGGCTTGAAGAGACAAGGCCCGATCAGACTCGGGCGTTCTTCTTGGCCTTCAGCGCGGGGTCCGAGGCCAAAGGCAAGCTGACACTCCGCCCGGTTTCGGCCGCCTTGTAAATGGCCAGAATGATCTCCACGCTCCGCCGACCTTCGGGGCCATGGACGGCCGGTTGCCGACCGGTCTTGATCGCTTGGAGAAAATCACGGAAGAGGGCGGCATGGCCATGATGACCGATGGCCGCTGGGTCCGCGGCACCTCCACCGGTCTGAGTCTTTCCCGTCATCCGCTCCAACAACGCTCGGTCCCGAGCATTCATCTTGGCGAACTTCCAGCACTGCAGATCCTCCTCCTCCAAGACCGCGGAACCTTCCGAGCCATGGACTTCGATCTTCTTCAAAAATCCGCCATGGACCGCGGTCGAGGCTTCGATCGTTCCCAAGGCCCCATTCTCGAACCGCAAATTGGCCACCGCGACATCTTCCACCTCAATTCGCTCATGAGCCAACGTGGCCGTCATCGCTCGAATCTCAATCACGGGCCCCATGAACCACGAAAGGAGATCGACGCTGTGGATCGCCTGGTTCATCAAGGCCCCGCCACCATCCAATTTCCAAGTTCCCCGCCACTCGCCACTGTCATAGTACTTCTGGTCGCGAAACCACTTTACATAGGCATCGGCCAGTGTCAGTTTGCCGAAACGCCCTTGGTCGATCGCCTGCTTGATCAGTCGCGAGGACTCGTGAAATCGCGAAGGAAAAATCGTCCCCAGCAGAACCCCCGCTTTCTCGCAGGCGTCAATGATCCGATCGCACCGCTTCAGAGTAATCTCCAGCGGCTTCTCGACAATCACATGCTTCCCGGCCTGGGCCGCCGCCACGGCAGGTTCCATGTGGGCACCGCTGGGAGTACAGATCGTCACCACGTCCACGGCCGGATCGGCCAGCATCGCGTCCAGTTCGTAATAGGGGGTGCAACCGGTCGCCGCCGCCAGCCGATCGGCCGAAGCGGAAAAGGTGTCACAACAGGCCACCAGCTTGGCTCCCCGCACATCCGCAATCGCGTTGGCATGGAAATTCGAAATCATCCCGCAACCAATAATTCCAAAACCAACGGCCATTTCAGCTCTCCCCGTGTGCTCTTTCCCGCGTGCTTCGTCTCAGCCTGCTTCGTCTCAACATTCTTCGTATCAGCCTGCCACTGCCGCCTCGCCACCGATAATGGCCCGTCCAAACCGACCAATGGGCGGCATGCTCAGGTCGCATTATAGGAGGGGATGGGCCGAGTGAAAGAGGCCGTGCCTCACGCCCGCCGGTACTCGAGCAATGACACGCGCCGTGCTCGTCGGCTACTGACCCAGAACTCAGCGAAGACTCACCCGGGTCTCGCTGTTACGGACGCAACGTCATGTCCAGCACGAGCATCGCGAAGCTGGTGAGGTTGAGAAAGAAATGGACCAGGATGCAGGGGAGGATTCGCCGAGTGCGCTGATAAAGATAGCCGAGCCCCACGGCCAAGAGTAGCAGCGGAATCCAATCGGGCCCATGGCTGTAGTGCAAGAGTGCGAATATGAGCGAGCTGATCAGGATGGGCGTTCGTAGTAATTGACCTTGGGGACCGGGCGAAGGGGGGCGGGGCCCTAAACCCTCCGGCGACGCCCACGGATTGACCTTTTCTGGAGACTCACCGGTTAACAACCGGCGGTCGTCCCGTTCCAGGGAACTCCGATCGAGCCGATCACCACCTCCGTCGCTCGACGGCAGCTCACGATTCGACTCCGAAGCCCTCTTCCTGGGCGTCCACCCCTGAAGCAACATTTGCCAATACGGATCAGCCGGCTCCGACGAAATCGCCATTTCCTCGGGGAGCGGTTCCTGATCGACAACTCGAACGAGATTTTCAAGCCATCCCTGGAGAAACAGCCGGAAGGCGAGTTCCTCGAACAGGGGGGCGACCAGCACGGCAGCCACGGCCCCCATCCAAAACAACTGTCCCGTGGAGTCCTCTCGGATCATGTCCACCAGCGGATGTTCCGAGGGCCAGACCTGTACAAGGCCCAGCTGCAACAGATAAACGGGGGGAGCGAGCATGCAGAAAGCTGACAATCCCAAACGAACGTCTTCACCAAATCGCCGAGGATCGATCCCAAGTTCCGAAAACGAAATGCCGCGAACGTAACGCAGCAGCAACAGCCCCAACACGACCCAGGCCAAGTTGGCGATGATCATGGAACCGAGCAGCCGTTGCTGCTGGCCACGGTCGGTCGGCATCGACCCCGGAACGACGTCGGACAATTCACCGGCGTCAAGCTCGCGCTCGATCCCTTCCGCCCCATGGGACTCATCCGGGGTGTCCCGCTGTTCGTCGGACTTTTCCGCCCGCTCCTCTCGCAGCTTATCCAGCTGAATCACCTGCTCGGGCTCTGGAAATCGGCTCAGGAACGACGCGGCAGCCAGTTGCAGCCCCACGATCAGCAGCATCAGCAGGCCCAAGTCGACCAGGCCCCACCGGACCCAGGGGAGCGGGACCAGCGGTGGGAGGATCGGCTTCCCCGTTTCAATCGCTCGAAAGGCGCGGAGCCACAGGCGGACGCAAGTCCCGATCAACAGGAGGACCCCGAGCAGAACGAGGAAGTTCAACAGAGCTTCCATGATGGGTGACGAGTACCTTTTGCAAGACTTTTCGGGAGACTTTTCGGGAGACTTAGACCTGCGAGCTGCTGCGCAGGATACGAATGGCTTGGCCGACGTAGATCGCGCCCGAATAAATGGTAGTCAAGATCGCCGACGCGATGGCAAGAAAGCGTACCCACAACAACCAGGAAGCAGCCGCGTCGGCCAGATGCAGCGTGAGCAGACTGAGCCCGGCCGCCAGGCACTGGAATACCATCTTCCATTTGCCGGCCTGATTGGCGGAGAAATCGCCCCCCTCCTTCTCGACATGCCCCCGAATGGCCGTGACCAGGAGTTCTCGAGCGACGACGAGCATCGCCATCCAGGGAGCAATTCCCGAGTTCGGTGCCGCGGCGAGAAAGATAAAGATCCCGCAAATGATGAACTTATCGACAAAGGGGTCGAACATCCGCCCCAGCTTGGTGACCAAGCCATAGCGCCGAGCCCAATAGCCATCGACCCAGTCCGTGGAGGCGGCAATCACGAAGGCGATCAATCCCCAGAAATACCATTGGAATTCAATCAGCGCGAAGACCACCAGCGACAGCAGCAAACGGCTAGCCGTGATTTGGTTGGGGACATTCCACCAGTGCGGCTCGGGACGCCGCGGACCGGACTGCCGACTTTCCCCCTCCCCGGTCGCCGCCGCCTCGGCAGTCGCTTCAGTGGCCCCATCGGCCGCTCCGGCCCTCTCGGCCGCCGCCTCAACCGTCAACTCGGGGTCCGTTTGTTTGGTCATCGAGCACCTTCGGGCTGAACTGTCTTCGGATGAGGAGCCATCGGCTCGAACCGCTGGAGTTAACGGGCCGGCCCCACGGGAACCGCCACCAGGTCATATCCTTGCGAGGCGACCACCTCGCATGGAACCAATTGGCCGGCTCGCAGGCGTTCCTCCTGCCCGGTGACGTAAACCTGGGCATCGACATCCGGAGCGTCCCAGATGGTCCGCCCGATCCAGACATTCTCCTCGCCAGGGACGGGAACATCCAGCAAGACGTCCAGTTGCTCACCCTGCTGCCGAGCGGCGAACTCGTAGGCCACCTCTTGCTGCACTCCCATCAATTGCTCGCGCCGCCGCTCCATCTCCTCCTCGGCCACCATCCCCGACAGCCGCGCCGCGGGCGTGTCCGGCTCGTGCGAGTAAGTGAACACGCCAAGACGCTCGAAACGCTGCCTGCGAATGAACCGAGCCAGTTCGTCGACGTGGGCTGGAGTCTCTCCGGGAAACCCGGTGATCATGGTGGTCCGAATCGCCAGACGGGGAATTCGCTCGCGAAGCTTGGCCAGGAGCGTTTCGGTTTCTCGCCGCGTCACTCGCCGAGCCATCCGTCGCAGCATTTCGTCATTGATGTGCTGCAGCGGCATGTCGAGGTAGGGAAGGATTTTTGTCGAACCGGCAAGGACGTCGATCAATTCGTCCGTCACATACATGGGGTAGAAGTACATGAGGCGAATCCAGTCGAGTCCCTCGACCTGCTGTAACTGGCCCAATAACTGGGCCAGTCGAGGCTCGCCGTACAGGTCCATGCCGTAGTAGGTGGTGTCCTGGGCCACCACGATCAATTCACGGACTCCGTCAGCCGCCAATTGTCGAGCTTCCTCGAGAACCTGCTCGATCGGCTTGGTGGCATGTTTGCCACGCATCTTGGGAATCGCACAGAAGGTGCAGAGCCGATCACAACCCTCGGAAATCTTCAGGTAGGCGAAGTGACGCGGGGTGATTCGTAGTCGCTGCTCGTCCGCCAGGGCTCGAATCGGGGCCGGCCGAAACAAGCTCCGCTGCTCGTCCAAATTCCCCACGAATCGGTCGGCGACTCGAGTGATCTCTTCGCGCCCGAAGACTCCCACCAAGGAGTCGATTTCGGGGCGTTCCTCAAGCAATTGCTCCTTCTGCCGCTCCGCCAAGCAGCCGGAAACAATGACTCCGCGAGTTCCCCCGCGGCGTTTCAGCTGGAGCATCTCATCGATCGAGGCGAATGACTCGTCTCGAGCCCGCTCGATGAATCCGCAGGTATTGACGACCACGAAATCGGTCCCCTCCGGTTCGTGGACCAGACGATAACCGTCCAATTGGAGGAGTCCGAGCATCCGTTCGCTATCGACCAAGTTCTTGGGGCAACCGAGGCTCACGAAGGCATAGGTCCCCTTGACCGCCGGCGGTTCGGCGATGGGGAGAGATGAGTTTAACGGCTGGGGGTCGCGGGGCTGGGGCGCCTGGGGTTCCGACGTCGATGCTGCGTCCGGGTGGGTGGGGCGTGGGGG
>JBJHCD010000233.1:0-5775 GCA_050485845.1 Pirellulaceae bacterium
AAGAAAGATTTGCGATTCCCGTGAAAAAGCCAAATCGGTTTCCCGTCGCATCGCTAGAGACACCCCCTGTACCTATAACCAACCCCGCCCCCATCCAGAAGTTCCGAACGGGGCCAGAAGTTCCGACTGGGGGCGGCCGGTCTCTCATTGTGGGGAGGCCCAATGGAGATTTTGGAGATTTATGGGACGGGAGACGGCGGGTAACCGCCAGTCGTGGGTGGGAGGCGTCTCAAGACTTCTCTCTGCTCACCCGGCTCCGGCCCTTTATGCAGTTTGGGGAAGCTCTCCCCTCGCCCCATTTCCAGGCCGGCCGGGACCACGTTCCCAGTTCCGGAAAACAAGCCCTGCTCGGTTTCCCACTGCCGGTCACTGGCCAGCTGCACTGGATACCCCCCGATTGGCAAGCCATGATGTCGCTCTTCCCCCTCCACTCCCTCGAGCCACCAAGGAGAAGGGATGTGAGTCGTGGCGATCGGCTCGCCAAGTCCCGGCAAGGAAGCTCGTATCGGAAGTTGCGTGCCCGGAGTCTTCAGAGTTCCCGGAGCTGCCGGAGTTCGTCCACGGGGCGGGAGAACCGGTGTCGGTAACTCGGGAGCCGAATTGCCCGGTTGCAAGCCCGGTTGCGTCGCGGTCTCCGACTGCCGAGCTTGCTCGGCGGCCCGCTGATACGCTTCCAGTTGAGGAAGCCGTGGACGACGAGTGGAAGTGGCGGGAACCTGGGCAACTCGAGCGCCCGCTTTTTCCCCAGGGCGCCCCGCGTCGTGCTGGTTCGCCGCGGCCTGCCGGTTCTCGGCCGTTCGCCGGTACTCGGCCATCAGCCCATTCTTAAGTGGCTGCCGGTTCTCCGCCAGTTCGGGAATTACGGCCGGTTCAGCCACGGCCAGTTCACTCGGTGCCCCCCCCCTCTTCTCCTCCTTCTCCTCGACCTGAGCGGTTCGCCGCTCGGACCCCACCTTGACGGGTGGCGGAATCTGCTCCCCATCAAAATAGACGTCTTCCGGCCGGTAGGGGTCTGAATCTTGCTCGCCCGGAGGAACATCCTCGAACTGGGACGCGGGTCGAGGAGCCAAGCCGTGCTTGGTCCAGACCCAAGGGCAGAGTCCATTCAGGTCATCCAGATTCGGGTAATTGAAGTCGGGGCCGATGGCACCTGGGTCGAGCCAGAGGCCTTCTTCGTCGAGCGTCATGGTTCCCATGTTCAGGTCGAGCAATCCGCGTTGAACCTCATAGTTCACCCAAACACTAAGGAAGTCATCCTGGGCGCCACGGAGGGCAGCCAGCGAATTCAATAAGTCCTGGGCCGTCGTCGGACCAAAGGCACCCGTGGCCGGGGCCCCCAGCTCCGCCATTCGAGGCGGTTCCTCCAGCCGGATGCGAGCACTCTGGACCTGGGCGACCGCCACTCGAAGAGCCACTCGCCGCAATTCGAAGTTGACCTTGTTCAGCTCCAGTTGCCGAAGGATCGTCCGCAGCTGCGTGGCGATGGTATCTTCCAACCGGTAGTAATTGCGCCGAGCTTGCTGGTATTCGATGATGGCTTGCCGGTAGACATTCCGTTCCTGGAGTCGCGTGATCGGGGCATCGAAGCGAACTCCCGCTCGTAAATTCCCCGTGGCACTATTCAGAGCCAGGGGATTGTTCCCCGTGTTGCTGATATCTCCACCAAACACGATGTCCAACTGGCTTTCGAGACTGTTCGCGTTGAACTCGATCAATCGCCAGACATCGACCAGGCTGGCACGAGCGTTCATCCAGTCATGCCGGAAGACTCGAGCGATCTCCACGGCGTCGACCGGTTCGATATCGACCGGCGTCAAAGCGACACTTTCCGCTCGCGCTCGAGCCTGAATCAGTGACAGTTCGAGAATATGATTGGCCAATTCCGTCAACTGTCCCGGCAGAACTTCGATGACGCTTTCCTGCAGCTCACGCTGCAGCTGTTCCCGCGGCAATTCTCCGGCCCGCTGTTCGATATTCCGGAGATCTTGAATTAACTGCTCGGATTCCTCCAACGAACTCCGCAAACGGCGCACAATCGCGTCGGTGCTGAAGGTCAATGTTTCGGGCAGATCGTCCAGTTCCGCGATATCGAAGAGGTTGTCGTCGAGGTCGGCGATCAACCGTTCTTCACCCGGCAGGGCGATTCTCGAACGAGCCCTTTCGGCCATTCGTCGAAGTCTTCTCGCCGATTCGATCCGTTGCGGCACCGCCTGCTCCAGACCCTCAATGTCTCGGCGCGCTCGTGGGACATTTCGCTCGAGGACCTCGCGGCGAGCGGCCACCATTTCATCGGCGTACTCGGCCATCCGCCGGAGCATGCGTCGTAGCTCGGGGGCGGCGATCTCTGGGGCGGCGGCATCCGGGTCGAGGACCTCTCCTTCGGCTGGAGGCAAAAACTCGATGATCAGGTTACCGACTTCCCGCTGTAGCTGAGTAACTCGGTTTTGCACGGGGACGATCTCGCTGTCGATCATCCGGAACGGTTCCAGGATGGGGTCTTCGATCTGCACGGGGATGTAGGGTGGAAGCCCAATATCCTGCTTAAAACTATCCAGGGTATCCTGATACACGCGTTTGGCCGTGAGCAACTGGGAGAGGTTCTGGAAAACCTGTTGGCGAATCTGTTCGACCTGGAAGAAGTCAATTCGTCCCGCCTCGCGAAAGGCTTCTAGTTGAGCCAAACTGCTCTGCAGCGCGGCGATGTTGGCCTCTTGATTGCGGATGTTTTGTTGGGTCTGGAGCAGCCCCAGGTAACCGCCGGCCGCCGCCGCACCCGCACCCCCGACAAAACCGCCAGGCCCCGTGCCGAAACCACCGAAGGTCGCTCCACCAACACCACCGAAACCACCACCACCAACCCCGGTAAAACCTCCCAGACCGGCCGCTCCGAAGAAACCACCTCGGCGTTGCGGTCCAGGTTGATTTCCCGTCCCGGTCATGATGTTCATATAGAATCCCTGACGGTATCGCTCCATCTGCCGGACGTTGGCCAGCAGGGACCGTTCGGACAGGGTCAACGTTTCCATGATTCGCGCTCGGCCCGCCTGCCGCAACAAGGGCTGGACCAAGTTGAAGTCGACCAAGGTGTTGGCCGAGTAGGTGTTGGGGCCGGAGAACTGCCAGACCAGACTGTTGGCAAACCCGACGACGGCCTCCGCACCCGTGGTGAAGAAGCGGCGAGCTTGCCAACCCCGAGTGGAAAGGCCCAACTCACTTCTTGGACCTCCCGGCGTCAGGGGGCCCGAGTTGATGAAGTCGACCCCGTAACCACCGAAATATTGGACATCGAACCGGAACCGCTCGGAACTGACGTCCATCGCCGAGAGGTAGAGGGTTTCGAGTTGCTGCTGGAACTGAGGGGAATGGAGCAGTGCGGTGCGGACCGCGTTGGCGCCATCCAGCGTCAACACCCCATCCTCGTCGACGGGGAGGTAGGCCAGCCAAGCCGGATTTTCCGTGTAGGTGGTATGTCCATTGGCATGCCAACGGGGATAGCCATGTTTTCCGTCCACCCAGTGCATGTAGGTGTGGGACACGGGATCGTCGATCGGCATGGGAGGACGATCCGGATTAAACGGATCGTACATGCGCGAGGCCGGATCGAGGTCGATCTGGATCCGAGGCAAATCCCAGTGAGGATGATTCGCCTTCTCGGAGACTATGGCGTAGACTTCGTCATCAGCTTGGCGCCGATAGTAGGACCGCCCGCAGCCCGTGGCGGGGACAAGCGTGCCAATGGCCAGTAGTAACACCAGCCAGGAAACCATCGGTGGTCGGATCATGTCGCGGCTTCCCTCACTGAGATGGATATACCCCGCGAACGAAGGACGCACGACTTGAAATGACGAATGTTCCGGCTGCGCGATCGCCCCCGAACGCTCGGGGCGGGAATCTACCAGTTCCCTTGAAGGCCTCCGGGGAGTCCCGGACGAACAACAAGAGAAGCGGCGGATTTCCTGGGCTTACCGAATTCACTCGCCTTTCGGCTCGTCGCGCGATCCTCGGTCGAAGCCGGCCGGGCGATACTACACTCGACGGAATCGATCCTCGTCTCACGATCCACCCGATGGGAGTGGCGATCCGGGAGTTACGGGGATCCCGGAGAAAGTGCACGACGGAATCGGTCAGCCGATGCGTGGTACCGGACAGGGTCGGTTTTTCGGGATTCGCGGGTTCTGTTGATTCGACGGGACTGCTGGGTCGCACCCTGGAAAGAACTGGGTCGGGTGACGAATTTGCGGATCCCGCCGCGCATAACGAATTTCACTGAACTACCAGTAGTGATGATTCGGGTTCTGGTCGCATGGACTTGAAGGTTTGTAGAGATGGAACGGCTTGAAGCGGTTTCTTGGGGTGCAACTCCAAGATGCGACTTTACTTACGGCATAAAGGCGGAAAACCATTTGCTTGACACCCTAAATAGCCCAATTTATTATCGAGCCTGAGGTTTCGGTCGTCCTTCCGATCTGGGAGGACAATTGAGGCGAGGAGCGTCGCCGGTCGGCCCGCTTCCTTTGGTTGGAGATCTGTCGGCGACTGTTCCGATACGGCACGAGAAAGTCGCTGAGCGATCGCGGCTTGGTCCCCCCATCCCTGCAGGGAATATTCATGGACAACCCACTTCTCTGGCAAATTATCCTTGGCGTCCTGGTCCTGGCCGCGTTAGTGCTCGGCGGACTCAGCACCAAGACGTGGCGGGCATGGGATGTCGTGGCCGGCTATTTGGTCGTCTTGACCGCTGTCGCTCTCTTGATCTTGGCTTCAGCCTCCCTAAAAACTCGGCGAACCTGGCTCCAGCAGGTTTCGCAGCTTCAGCAGCGTTACGACACGCTGGTGCAAGAGGAGCAGAAACTGCTTCACGGTGATTTGACGGAAACCATTCAGGTCACGCCTTCCCTCCGCAGCGAGCGATACAAGCTGACTCGACTGCTGATTGACCGAGGTCGCGTCTGGCGAAATTGCCTCCCCGGCGCGCCCGAGCAGGGATCGGTTGCCGTTCAGGTGGCCGAAGACCCCGCGGCGACCCACCAAATCACGGCGGGAATGGTCCTCTACGTTTTCCGAGAGGCTCCCGTGGATGAGGAAGGGAGCATGTTGGTTCCCGCCGCGTACGTGGGTGAGTTTCGCGTGACTGGTGCCAATGAGACCGGAGTCGTGCTGACTCCCACCCTCTCCTTGAATCCGGGTCAGTTGGCGCAGCTCGGTTTCGGTGGCTCCACCTGGTCTCTCTATGAAAAAATGCCTTCGGACAACCATCGCCTCTTCACGGATACCGACATCACTCCGGACCTGCAGCGGGAGGGAGCCCCGATTTTCGGAGAAGTCGATGAAGAAGAACTAGCCGATGTGTTTCAGTTCGTTCAGGACAACCTGCCACAGGAGAGTCAGCTTAGTCCCGAGCGGCTTCAGGAGGTGATCGACCAGTTTGCACGCGATGGTCAGCGTGCCACGGATGTCGACGCTCCCGAAACGATCCAGTTGAAGGTGCGGTTCCTCAAGGAGCACACCGTCCAGGTCGATACCAACGTGGCTCAAGGGGCTCTCACCAGTGGTCCGTTCGACGCCTCGGGAGCGGCACAAGTGGAGTACTTGCAGCGTGCCGACGGGGATTCCGTCACCATTCAGCCCAATGCCGTGGTCGTGCTGACCCCCAGCGTGGCAAACCAGCTCATTCAGGAAGAGGTCTGCGAGTTGGTCGAACCGATTTTCGTGCGGCCGCTGCAGAATTTCTCGCTCGCCCTCAATCGGTTGTACCACCGCCGTTTGCGGAATACG
>JBJHCD010000233.1:5785-7822 GCA_050485845.1 Pirellulaceae bacterium
GCAGTCCGATACAACACGACCATGCTGACCGCCGCCAAGGAGAAAGTCGACCAGCAGACGATCTACCGGCAGCAGGAACGAACTCGAGTGGAAGAGGACTTGGAGAAAGTCCAATTCGAGCGGGAGAAAATTAGCGAATTGGCCGCTACAATGAAGGAAACGCGGGATCAGGTTCTGGCTCGATTGCGCGAATTGTTCCGGGAAAATATTCGGCTGGCCAAATCGCTGGAAGCCTTTCACAATGCGGCGCTCCAACGAGCGGACCAGGAAGTCGAGTCCGCCGCGTCCGCTAGGTAAGCCGCTGGCAATTCATTTCGAGATCCCGCCGCGGTGCTTCCTCGTTTTCTAGCCCCCGCCCAGAACTCCTCTCCATCTCCACAGGCAACGCTCCGGACCAATCGGTCGGTCATCCACGGCACGCTCGGCGTCCTTGCCCTCTCGCTCCTGGTGAGGGTGACCGTCCTGGTCTTACTACGGGACAACCTACAGTCCGATCCCGATGCCTACCGAGTCTTGGCGATCAGCCTCCACGAGCGGGGTGAGTTCTCATTGACTCCGGGCCGGCCGACGGCATTTCGCCCCCCCCTCTATCCGCTCCTCCTGGCGCCGCTGGTTGATGGCTCGGGACTGTCGATCGTCCGAGTGGCCGGGCTTCATCTCACGCTCGGAATCTTCACCGTACTGGGGACCGGCCTGCTGGCGCGAACCTGGGGTCTGTCGCCGAGGCAGCAGAATCTAGCGATGCTGCTGGTGGCCTTGGATCCGATTCTTCTCTACCAGTCGACATGGATCATGACCGAGACGCCGGCCACCCTGCTGGTCGTGCTCGTGCTGCTGGCTCTCACTTGGCTCGCTCCCTCACCCAATTGCTATTTACAGAGCCCCACTGATCGGAGGCGAGAAAGCCGCCGAGCCATTTTGGCGGGAGGACTGGTCGGCGTGACACTCGGAGGGGCCATGCTGTGCCGACCGACGTTTCTGCTTTGGATCCCCTGGATACTTCTGGGCCTTGTCCCCTGCCTGGTGGCTCGTCAGGGGAATGGTGAGATCGACTCCGAGACCAGTGCGTGGCGGTGGACTTCGTACCGGTTCGAGGGAGTCGCAATTCGTCGATCGCTCGGGGCCTGCATGGCCCTCCTTGCCCTGCTCGGTTTGACCTTGGCGCCGTGGACCTGGAGGAATTTCCAACATTTCGGCAAACCGATTTATGCGACCACGCATGGGGGCTACACGCTTTGGTTGGCCAACAACCCTCATCTTTACGAATATTGGCGGACGGGCCCCCACCAACAGGTTTGGCAGGCCGATGCGATTGATGCCGAGCAAGCTCGGATTTTTCGGGAGGTCGGTGGCGACGAGCTAGCGGCTGATCGCGAGGCCTACGCCCGGGCCTGGAGCGCCATTCGGCGAGAGCCGCGAATGTTTCTCCGCGGCTGTGGAGACCGACTTCGCCAGTTCTGGAGTCCCCTCCCCCACCGTCTGGAGGTTCCCGAATCGGCCAAGCAGTGGTTGGCCCGCTGGAGCATCGCGGTCTGGTACGTTGCCGTTTACGCTCTGGCGATCCGGGGGAGCATTCGATTGGGGCGACGGTGGCTGGCTCCCCCCTGGATTTTTGGTCTCGGATTGGTGGCGGCCCTGATGCTGGCCCACACCTTTTACTGGTCGAATCTCCGGATGCGGGCTCCGCTTATCCCCCTGATTGCCCTGGTCGCCGCCGCGGCCTTGGGCCCGCCCTCTCGGCCAATCCGGAAACATGAATTGCCATAACCTCTGATCTTACAAACGATTCGGGCAATCGCTACTTCCAGAAACAAGCCTTGCGACGAGTGGCAAGGGCTCCTATAATCCGCGCCGAACGGTCCACGAAACTCTAGGCAAGGAAGCCCTGATCCTGAACCGAATCGCGGGAAGGATACCGAACTCGAGACCGGCAAATGTCGGACTTCGACCTCCCGAGCGACGCGCGCAGCGCGACGCAACGCTCTCGGTATGGACTTTCTTGCTCACGTCCCTCTCCTGGCTCCTGGCGGTCCGGAT
>JBJHCD010000234.1:0-7815 GCA_050485845.1 Pirellulaceae bacterium
CTCGGGAGATGCCAGCAAGCATGGCTTCGTGGCGGACGAAGTGGATCAGGTGCTGCGAGACTTCGGCGACATTCCCGAAATCTCGATTCGAGGTCTGATGGCCATGGCGGGACTCGAACATCAAGGTTCGGAAGCTCAAGCCGACTTTCGGAAATTGCGGGTGCTGGCCGAGGGCCTTCGAGCGGATCATCCTTTCGGTCACCGCTTGGAAATCTTGTCCATGGGGATGAGTGGTGACTTGGAGGAGGCGATTGCCGAAGGGGCGACGATGGTCCGAGTTGGCTCGGCACTCTTTGAAGGACTCCCCTCGATCTGACATCGGCTCGCAGGCGGGGGCGACCGGTCTGCGAAAATTCCGCGGCAATCTGTAGCGGTCCGGGGGGATGTACCGGCGGCCCGGGAAACGTGGCGCTTATTGCATCGATTACGCCGAAAGGTGTGATAATTCGGAGCTTCGTTTCCAGTCTGATTACTACAGTTCGAGAGGGGGGTATTCCCATGACTCGACTTTTCGTTGCCGCCTTTGCCGTCTCCCTCGTCCTGATGGGGAAAGCTCGAGCCGAATCGCCCACTCCTCCCGAGGTGACACAGGTTCGATTCTTGCAGGTTCCCTCGGCATTGGAACCATTTCGACGGACTCAGCAGGGACCGGAATTGATCCAGAAAATTGATCCGCGTCCCTTCGAGTCGATTACGACATCAGTCTCACCTCCAGAGGGGATGCTGCCCGACGATCAGGCTAGGGAATTGTTCCGGGCCGACCCGGATCATCGGGAGGAGGTGACCTACAAGCCGTTCCATTGGGCGGCTCCCGAGATTTGGCATCGGCCGCTGTACTTCGACGACGTGCAGCTTGAGCGATATGGCCAGACTTGGTCCCCACTCCTCCAACCCGCCCTCTCGGGGGCACATTTCTTCGGCATTCTTCCCATCTTGCCCTACAAGACTGGGTTGGATCGTCCGCTCGCCCCCGTTTCGACACTGGGATACTACCGGCCTGGTAGTCCAGCGCCATGCGTGGGACGACGCATTCCCTGGCAGTGGGATGCCGCGCTGATTCAGGCGGGGGCAGTGGTGAGCGGCGTGTTCATTCTTCCCTAAACAGGCTCCCGTAAACGGGGTGAAGAGCGAAGACTGGGAAAAGTTTACCGGACAAGCAACCGATGGGGGCTGTTCGGAACTTTCTGACGCGGGTGACGTGACCAGTCCGATGAATCTTCAGCATTCTGTGTTCTGCAGGTTCTGTAAGCAATTTGCCGCCCCCCCAATCATCCTGGCGGGATAGAGGAAGACGCGAAATGAATCGTCACGATAAACAGCCGAAGAATGCTTGTACCCGAGGCCGGACGGCTTGGCACTTCCATCTTCCCTGGGTGGTGTTGCTGATTGCCAACTTGGCCGGATGCCATCTGGGCAAGGAGAAACTGTTTGAGGAATCGCGGCAGCACCTCCAGACGGTGGCCACGCAAGTCGAGTTTCCGGACGTCAGTCTGCTGCACGAGCCAGGAATTCGGGATGGGATCGATCCGCATACTTTGACCAATCCCGACGAGAAGGAGTTTTGGGACCTCGGGCTGGACGAGGCACTGCGGATCGCGCTCGATAACAGCGAGGTGATGCGGGACATCGGGGGGCGCGTCGTTTCTCCCCTCCCGCTTAATTCGTCGATTTATGACGCGGCGATTGCCGAGTCGAATCCACAGACGGGTACCGAGGCGGCCTTGGCAGCCTTCGACGCGCAGTTCGACGCGGGGGTGCTATTCGCGCGGGACGAGCGAACGTTCAACAACATCTTCTTTGGCGGCGGTATCGCGGGCTTTATCCAGAATCGGGGAGATTTTCAGGCTCAGCTCTTCAAGCAGTCGGCGGTCGGCACGGCCTACGCCGTGAGAAACATCACCAATTACAACCGGAATAATGTTCCGCTCCAGGCACAAGGTGGGATACAGCGATTTCGCAGCGCCTACGACACCGTGATGGAAGCCGAAGTCCGGCATCCGCTACTTCAGGGGGCTGGACTGGAGTTCAATCGAATTGCCGGTCCCATGGCCCGTCCGGGTGTCTATAACGGGGTGTTGTTGGCTCGGATCAACACCGACGTCGCCTTGACCGACTTTGAGATTGGTGTGCGTGATCTGGTCCGGGACGTTGAGCAGACCTACTGGGACCTCTACTTCGCTTACCGCGACCTGGATGCCAAGAAGACAGCGCGGGACGCGTCGCTGGAGATTTGGCGTTATGTCGAGCGGCGGCGGTTGGGAGGAGTGCAGGATCCGGCGGGCGAGGCACTGGCGAGAGGTCAGTACTTTGCCGCTCAGGCCACCGTGGAAGAGGCCTTGGGAGGTTCGCCCCTTGCCGGGAGCCAGGGTGTGTATAGCTTGGAACGGCAACTCCGCCGCTTGATGGGCTTACCCGCGACGGATGAACGCTTGATCCGCCCGATTCAGGATCCGCTGCAAGTCCGGATCGAATTCGATTGGACCGACTCCTTGACCCAGTCGTTCTGGCGTCGTCCGGAACTTCGGCGGCAGCAATGGCAAGTCAAGCGGCGAGAACTGGAACTGACGGCGGCGAGAAACTTCCGGCTGATGCGACTCGACCTGGTCGGGCTCTATCGATGGCGAGGGTTCGGCGACGATTTGCTCGGGAACCGGGACGCGCCGGGAGGTAACGGCAGTGCCTTCGCCGATCTGTTCACCGGCGACTTGCAGGAGTGGGAGACCGGGATGCAGCTGAGCACGCCGATCGGAAATCGTCAGGCGTTCGCGGCGATTCGGCATGCCGAACTGATGTTGGCCCGCGAAAGGGCCCTGCACATGGAACAGGAACGGCAGGTTGCCTTTGAAGTGGCGGAAGCCTTCTCGAATCTGGAGCGGGCCTTCACGGTAACTCGTACCAATTTCAATCGCCGCGAGGCGGCCCGAACGGAACTGGCTCTGAAGGTGGAACGGTTCTTGGCCGGTGACGCTCGAGCGCCGCTCGACTTCGTCCTGGACGCGCTCCAACGACTGACGATGGCCGACATGGCCTATTACCGCTCGATCGCGGACTACAATTTGGCTCTGATGCAGATTCACGTGGCTCGAGGTACCGTGCTCGATGTCCACGGCGTCGAATTGGCGGAAGGACCCTGGTCGTCGGCCGCCTACGCGTCGGCCAGCAAACAGGCCCGCCGCTTCGGAACGCACCTCGGTCCGGACTGCGTGACGGTCCCCGAGCCGATGACGGGAGGAACCTATCCCCAGCTGTTTGGAACGCCGGAGATGGTGGAAGTTCCGGATGGCGAGGTCCCTGCCGAGTTACCTGCCGATCGGCCGGCGGAGGTGCCTGACGGCCCCCTGGTTCCATCCGAAACGCTGCCGCCCCTGGAGCGTTATCAGGGGTACGACCCGCGGGAGGGTACGAATGTCGGTGGAGGGGGCCCATGACGCCGGGGCTCGTCTGCGAGCCAACGATCGCGGGCGAACCACTGGATGCCCGTGAACCTGGGCCGGTCCATCGTGGCGTGAGATCAGTCGTAGCGGATGGCGAGAATCTCGTATCGAAGGGTTCCCTTCGGTACGGGAATCTCGACCGTCTCACCGACCTTGCGGCTCAGCAAACCCTGCCCGATCGGGCTCGTGATCAGATAGCGACCTTTGTCATAGTCTTCATCTCCGGCACCGACCAGAGTGAATTCTTCTTCGTCGTCGTAGTCCAGGTCCTTCACGACGACGGTCGCTCCGAAGGCAACTTCGTCCTTGGGTAGCGTCGCGGGATCGATAATCCTCGCTCGACTCAGCTCACTGCGAATCTGATTGATCTTGGCCTGAAGGAGTCCTTGAGCTTCGCGCTGGGCATGGTATTCGGCATTTTCCTTGAGGTCCCCTTCAGCTCGAGCGACGGCCATTTTGTCCGTGATTTCCGTCATGACCTCATTTTCCAAACGTTCGACTTCCGCTTTCTTGCGGTTGTAGGCCTCACGTGTCATTGGAACCGAATCCATGAGCTTCCTCCTCTATACAAAAAACGCGACCTCTCAACTGGGAGAGGTCGCCGAAGTTCGCCAGACGTAGGCCTCCATTCTGTGCGATCCGCGAGGGGATGTAAAGCGGAAACCCGCTCCATTATCCCCTTTCGTGGCTCGAGCGGCATTCTCAAGCAACGGGGACGCTGCCGCCAGGCAGGTGGTGAGGAGTGAGGGACGAGGGGCAGGTGGTGAGGGGTGAGGGGCTGGCGGGCCATCCTCCGGGAGGAGGGGCTGTCCTGGCCGCTTTTTCGCTGCCTGGCGGTCAGCCTCCAATCGAACGATCCTCGGCGATATAGAGCAGGCAACCGCAACTCTTGCAGGCGACCAGTCGCTCCATCCGCAGGTCGTTAAGCGTCTGGGGGGTGAGTGTTTGATTGCAGCTCCCACAGGTCTCACCGTCGACCTGCGCCAGGGCGTCTTCGCCCCGAACCGCGGCAATGCGGCGATACTCCTTTCGAAAGTCGGCCGGTAGCTGATTCTCCACCTCGTCCAACTCCCGGGAGACTCGGGCCAGTTCCAGCTCCAGACCTTGTTGGGCTTCGGAGACGCGGAGTCGGCAGTCCTCCAGATCCTGGCGGGACTTGGCTAACTGCTCCTCCGTTTCGGTGATCCGTGCCTGGAGAACGTCGAGTTTTTCGAGAGACTCGAGGATTTCATCCTCCAGCACGCGATTGGCCTGCTCATCGGCAGCGATCTGTTCCTTGAGCGCCTGGAATTCGCGGTTGCTGGAACAGGCGTTCAGTTTTCCCTGGAGGTCGGCGATTCTTGCCTCCCGTTGTCGCAACTGCAGTTGCTTGCCATCGGCGGCGATTCGGGCCTGCTGGAGGGCCTCCTTGCGTCGAGCCAGTTCCTCGGTTTTCTCCTGCACCATTGCCTCGGTCGCTCGAATCTGGCGGGGGCCGCGGGCCAAGCGATTTTTCAGATCCGATTGCTGGCGGTGAAAGCGGTGCAGTTCACGGAGCGCCTCGGCGCGAATGTTCATGGGCATTCTCTCCTTCCACGAAAAAAGGCCGTTGGTGGGGGAACCAACGGCCGATGGGGCACACGGCTGATGCTCGCCAGAAGGCACCAGTGAGGCTGACAAGCCTCACCGGCCGTTCGAGCGGTCAGCGGATGATGATTTTGTTCAGCCAGCCATGCTCTTGATGAAGCCCTCCAACTGGCAGCTGCGGACGGGATTTTGCAGTTTCCGCACTGCCTTGGCTTCAATTTGCCGCACGCGTTCGCGAGTAACGCGGAAAATGCGTCCGACCTCCTCCAAGGTGTACGTGTAACCATCCCCCAGGCCATAACGGAGGCGAATGATCTCACGTTCCCGATAAGTGAGGGTCTTGAGCAGGCTTTCGATTTTCTCGCGCAGAATATCATTGTTGGCGTTCTTCACCGGATTGTCACACGACGAATCCTCGATGAATTCGCCAAAGGTACAATCCTCACCGTCTCCTATCGGACGGTCGAGACTGACGGGGTGGCGGCCAATATCAAGCACTCGGCGCACTTCGTCTAGTGTCAGTCCGGAGCGTTCGGCAACCTCTTCTGTTGTCGGTTCTCGCCGTAGTTCTTGCAAGAGCCTCTTTTGAATATTCCGCAGCTTGGAAAGAACGTCGATCATGTGAACCGGGATGCGAATGGTCCGCGCCTGATCGGCGATCGCTCGAGTAATGGCCTGACGAATCCACCAGGTGGCATAGGTCGAAAATTTGAATCCGCGGCGGTACTCGTACTTATCGACCGCTCGCATCAATCCCGTGTTCCCTTCCTGGATCAGGTCGAGGAAGCTGAGCCCTCGATTACGGTATTTCTTGGCGATGGAGACCACCAATCGCAAGTTGCCGCTCGACAACTGCCGCTTCACTTGCTCGTAATCTCGGAACTGGGCGCGAAACGCCTCGCATCGCTTGCGGAGACTGCGAGGGCTTTCCTGGGTGATGCGAATCAAGTCCCGCAGTTCACGACGCAAGTTCGCTCGTTCCTCCCGAGCCGCCAGATTGTTGCCGATCTCACGTAGCCGGCGGCGGATCTCCTCCATTCGATCAGCGAACTCCTCCAATTGCCGCATCAACGGCTGGACTCGGCGCGTCCGCAGACTCAGTTCTTCCACCAGCAGCAGGCACTTGCGCCGGCGGCGAACGAAATCCTGTCGAGCCTTTAGACGATCTTCCTCGGAGGTCGACTTGGAAATCAGCCGCTCAAAGTCAGCTCGATTTGCCTCCATGAGTTGCTGCAGCGTCGGCAGGTTGACCGGCATCCGAGCCTGGATCTGCTCCTTCGTCAACTGCTCGGTCAAGGAGACCTTGATCGTTCGGTCAAAGGGAAGCTCGCCCGCGTGCACCTTGTTGAGCACGTCTACAGTCGCTCGAAGAGCGAAATCACAGCCCAGCACCGAGCGGCGGAAACGCTTCCGCGAAACCTCGATCTTCTTGGCCAGCGAAATCTCCTCCTCTCGGCTCAGAAGCGGAAGCTCGGCCATCTGACTCAGATACATCCGGATCGGATCGTCGCTCAGCTTCGAGCTGTCCCCGAGCGAGGAGGGAGCACGTTCCGGTTCGTCGGACGAGGTGTCCGAGTCGCAGGAAGTTTGTGGGGACTTGGAGGCTCCGGAGGGTTCCGGTGGAGGAAAGATCTTCAACCGCGGCTGTTCCCGCAGTTCGATCCCCGATTCGTCGAGCGCGATCAGTAGGTTGTCGAGCTTTTCCGGGTTGACATCTTCATCCGGAAGGTACTCGTTCACCTCGTCGTAGGTTAGATATCCCTGGTTCCGTCCCTTGGCGATTAAGTCTTTAAGATCCTTCTCTAACTCGTTCACCTCGATCCTCCTGTGGGCGCGTCCTGCGCGTGGCGGGAATTTGTTATTCGGTCAGTCTTGCACAATGTCGCACGGTCTTCGGCTCCCCCTGTCTTTGGGTCAAATGGGGAAATGGTCCGAAGCGAAAAACAGAGATTGTCCTAGCCATCCGTGGGTGCGGCGAGGCCCTGTTTTTGGCGAGTCAACTCGACGATTTCTCGCAGTAAATCCACCTCCTCTTGGGCATTCTGGATCCGATGGATTTCGTCCACGCGACGAACTCCATCCTGATCCTGTTCCAGACGAATAAAGTTCTGTATCAGTTCTTCCAATCGTTCCTGGGGAGATTGGGAGATCCGGTTGCTCTTTTTCTGGGCCTCCTCGTCGATATCCACCAGCAGGCTTTGCAGGCGGGAATCGGAGGTGGAGCCGAGCAATTGAGGGAAACCGAACTCGGCATAGTTCGCTGCCAAGTCCTCGTAAAGAGCGTAAACTTGCCGAGCAGGTTCGGAGAGCAGTTTTTCGGCCGGGATCTCTTCGCGAGCCATCAAATACAGAGGGGGCTCCAAACTCAAGATCTCCAGCAGTTCTCGGTCCCGAGCGGGAAGTTGTTGCCACTTCCAAGGTGCGGGTTTTTCTTCCAAGGGAGATGGCGCGATGGGAGCGGGTGCCGAGTCCCTGGATTGGCGGTGCCGGCGGATGTCCGCCAAGCGGTGAGTCAAATGTTCGTCACTGACATGAAACTGTCGAGCGAGTCGAGCGATAATTTGTTGTTCCCGCAATCGAAGCGCGCTGTTCAGGTCCCGGCCAGAAGCAAGGCCCAGGACGCGGAGGATCTCCTCGAGGGCCCGATTGGCTGCCGCCGTCTCCTGGTAGGGTTGCTGAAGTCCCTGAGTGACAAGGCGGATCTTATGTTCCAAGGCATCGACCGCCTGATCCCGCAGGGAGGAGAACTCCGCGGGACCTCGCTGATGGAGGAAATCGCAGGGGTCCAGTTGGTCGGGAAGCGTGAGGATCCGCA
>JBJHCD010000235.1:0-7796 GCA_050485845.1 Pirellulaceae bacterium
GTCAAGCAGGACCTGAAAAGGAATAACGACGCGAGAAGGAGAGGGAGAGCGAAGCGGCGTCTCCCGCGGAGGGACGATGAGGTCACGAATTGCCTGTCTGGGCGGTATCTATAGCAATTACCTCGCGCTGGAAGTGGCGCTGCGCCAGATCCGAGAGACCGGCGTGGATGGCATTTACTGCCTCGGGGACCTGGGGGCGTTCGGGCCCCATCCCGATCGCGTCTTCCCGCTGCTGCGCGAGGCGGCTGTCGAGTCGGTGCAAGGGAATTACGATGATTCCATCGGCAACTCCCTCGACGACTGCCAATGCGGGTACACCGATCCCCGCGACAACTATTTCGCTCAGATCAGCTACGACTACACCCTGGCCAACACATCGGAAGAGAACCGCCGATATCTCCGCGAACTCCCTCGCGAGATTCGTATCCAGCTCGGCCCCTATCGAGTCCTCCTCTGTCATGGGAGCCCGCGGAAGACGAACGAGTTTCTCTGGGAATCGACAACTTCCACGCATTTTCTCGACTACTTGGCGACGAAGCATGACGCCGCCGTGATCGTGGCCACGCATACCGGGATCAAGTGGCATCGGCGACTCTCCGGTGGGCGTCACTTCGTCAATGTCGGCGTGCTGGGACGTCCCGAGAATGATGGCCGGACGTGCGTCTGGTACACCCTGCTGGAGGTCGATTCCGGGGAACTGCGAGTGACTTTCGTCCCGGTGCACTACGATTTTTCCAGGTTGGCTAGGGAAATGCGGTCCGAGGGGCTCCCCGAGGAGTTCATTGAAACGGTAACCACCGGCTGGTGGACCACTTGCATGGAGATCTTGCCGGCTCGAGAACGTCGAGCCGGTCGGTACTGAAGTGGAGATTAAGGTGGTGTTGTTGGGGCATCATGGTACGATAGACCGACAGGAAGCATTGGCGAGTCGGACGAGCGACCATCCAGGGAAGGTCGGCGATTCGAATTCAACGGAGTGTCTGCAGCCAATAGTCTGCAGCTAATTATCTGCAGCAAATTATCTGCAGCAAATAAGGGGTAGCGCGATGCGAAGTCACGTGGCAAGTCTGTCCGTGGATCTCGGGGAAAGCCGCTGGTGGTCCGGTCCGTCGTTCTGGAGCTTTTTCGCGCGTTTTTTCTCGAGTTTTCTCTCGAAATTTTTCCGCGGAATGTTCTGGAGAAGGGATGACTCGGGAGCGCTGCGGTCCGGCGGCCCGACGGTCCAGAATTTCCGAATGGTCCCGACGGTCCAGATCATTCCCTGCGTGCTGATCTGCGGACTCATGGGACTGATGGGAGCCACGGCGCACGGTTCCGAGCGCGACGCATCCCCGGCAGCCCCTCCAGCCAACTCGGAAACTGCCCCCGCCTCGGACTCGGCCCGTGATGAATTGATTCTGGGTTGGCTCGAATCGGATCGTTTCTCCGAGCGTCAGCGGGGGATGACCGAGCTTCGGCGTCTGGGGGTATCGGGAGTCTCCTTGCTGCGGCGGGTGGCGGAACTGGGGGATGCCGAGGCGAGAAGTCGGGCGCTGCAAATGCTGGAGAGCTATTTCCGAAACGAGGCCCAGGACCAGGACGCGCTCAGCGAGGCGGCTCGGGAAGCTCTGCAATCGCTCGCTTCCGGCGAGGGCCCGGCCGCTCGGCGGGCTCACGGCATTCTGCATCCTCCGTCGCAGGACCCTCACGCGATGGCTCAGATCGCCAATCTACAGGCGATGCGCATTCAAGCTCAACTGCGGCTTCGCGCCGCGCAGCAGGTTCCACCGGCTCGGCGAGTTCCCGGTCGGCCGGCCAACCCCGCCCTGCCGAATCCGCTCCCTCCGGCGCCGGCCGTGGAGCCCGGCCCAGGGGCCGAGCCGGCTCAAGTACCGCAACCCAACGAGCAGCCTCCGAACAATGTGCGTCAACGAAATCTGCGACGAGTGATCGTTCAGCAGGGGGGAACGAAGGTCGAGATCCACGAGGGACCGGAAGGGATCCGGATGGAAGTGACGGAGACAAAGGATGGCGAGGTAGTGACCGAGCGGTTCGAGGCGAAGGATCTCGAGGAGTTGGAAAAGCAACATCCTCGAGCGATCGAGCTTTATCGTCGGACACGGGGGCGTGCCGCGATTCCGGGTGGTCGGGAGATCAGAGATCCACAGGCCGCCTTGGCCGAGATAACTCGTCAACAGCTCAAGACCTTCGAGACGCGGATCGAGGCGATTGAGCAGCAATTGGCGGATCTGGCGGAGAATCCAGAGGGGGACCCGAGGAGAATGGCGGATCGATTGCGGAGACAGATCGACGTCCTCCAGCGCGCTCGGGAGCAGCTTGAAGAGCGATTGAAGTAATCGCCCGCTGGCCGTCATTCTTCCCGAGGTTCTTGCAGGTCTTGCCATTCGTGCAGGTCTTGCCGAGCCTGAATCAGACCCAGGTTGCCGAATCTCCACTGCTTTGCCACCTGCCACTCGGGGCCGTCGATCGACAGCTGTTCCAGCAATTCTTTGGTCAGGCCCGGAATGCGGGCTCGAGCTGTCCGAACGGCCAGCCAAATCTCCTCCCGCTCGGCCGCCTCGCGCCGAAGCGCGGGCGAAATGCCAAAGGGAGAATGATTTCCCACGGAGGTAACTTGCCACCGATCCTCGGGCATCCGGTAGATGCCGGCGAACATGTAGCGGCAGTATTCAAGTAGCTCCCGATCTTCGTAGGGTGCCAGGTCCAGCCCGTCGGCTTCGATCAGCCCCGAACGGACCAGCAGTAGGCGAGTCTCTCCCCGCGGCGGCCCGCTGGAATGCTCGGCCTCCAGTACGGCCGCCAATCCTCGCCAATCCTCGCGACGCAGGGGGCGAGGTCCATCGGTCAGCATGCCGAGCACGTAGCCATCCAGCAGGAGGGCGACCACCAACGTGGCAAGCGAGGCTGATCGAACGATCGAACGCCATGAAAGCCATGGAAGCCATCGAAAAGACGCTGGGCAGCGAAGAGAGGCCCCCAAGCACAAAGCTCCCAGCAGAACGGCACCCGCCGCGGAACTGACCATGTAGCGAGGGAAAAACAGTCGAGCCACATCGGCTCGCGTCGCGACCCAGGCAGCCAGAACCGGAATCAGCCACCAGCAGGCCATGGCGGCCAGGGACTGGGGCGTCGGAATTCGGTGTCCGGTCCGGAATTTCCAAACGATCTGAACCAGCAGCCACATCGCCAATGGAATGCCGACAAAGTGGAGTGCGTTCAAGGAGCCCACGACACCGAATAGGGGCGGGTCCGAGGGAATAAAGGAATTCCAGGCGTCGCGTCGCCGCAGGACTTCCAGCAAATGAGCGAAGGTCGGGGAGCAGAGGAGCAAGAGGATGCCGCCATCCGCCACGACCAGTCCAAGGCGGTGCCGGGGACTGGGAACGGTCCATTCGCCACTCGCGGAATGGAGACCGCTCGGTGAATCGCTCATGTGATCCCCTGGTAATTCTGGTAGTTCGTGTGGCGAATCACTCTGGGGCTTGCTCGAGTGACGAGTCAAGGAGGACCAGGCTCGAGGGACAAACAATGCGATGACCAGGGAGGCGCCCCACACCAATGCTCCCGTGTAATGCAAGTAGAAAATCCCCGCGCCAGTGAGCCAAAACTCCAGCCGTCGCCGGAAGGTCGGCGACTCCCAGCGGCGGCAAGCGGCCAGAATATGCCAGAAGGCAAGGGACTGCAGCAGCGCGTAGGGGCGCGCTTCCGTGGCGTAGAAGATGAACCGCGAGTCGCCGGCAATGAGCAGCCCCGCCAGCAGTCCCAGCCAGTGGTCCCGAGTCCAGCGGATGGTGAGCCAAGTCACTCCCAGGGCCAGCGCGATACCACTCAGGAGCGACGGCAGACGCAGCGTCAACTCGGACGAGCCGACCAGGCCAACCCATCCCCGCAGGAGGAGAAAATAGAACGGACTCTGATTCCCTTGATGGGCTCGACCAACAACGTCCTGCCACCCATCGGCCACGACCCAAGAGGTATGCAGTTCATCGACCCACAAGCTGGCTTGCATGGCGGGCCAGCGCCCGGCCAGGCAGGCGACCGCGACGAGAGCGAAAACCGCCAGGCTGCGGGAATGAAGAAGTGGCGAGGTGTCGTCGGCGTCCATGAAGGGCCAGTGTAGTGGGGCAACCCACTACGCGCCCACTGGCCATTCTTGGCCAAGCCACGAAGAAGCGGCCAGGCCACGAAGAAGCGGCCAAGCCACGACGAGACACCACCCAGCGATCCGGAGCCCGCTCCGCCTCCGTCCAGGGTTCCCGTTTCTAACCGGAAACCAGTGGCGTCAGTTCCTCGGCCACGGCGGAAACCTGGGCCGCGCCGATCGACGTCCGTTCCTCGGCATAGCCGACGAGCAACGCGAGATCGGCGAGGCGATTGATTCGGCGTGGGGCTCCCTGGGAGTGGATGTACAGCATCTCCAGGGCCTCGGAATCGAATATGGGTTCGGAAACTCCGGCCATGGCCAGACGATGATCGACATAACTGACCGTCTCGTCCGACGTCAGGTTGGGGAGCAAGCATTTGACGGAGAGTCGTTCCTCCAGTTCGGGAACGCGCTGGAGCGTGCTGACGATGGAAGGGAGACCGGCCAAGACCAGGGAGATGGCCGAGCGACCGTGGAATTCGAAATTCAACAGCAGACGGATCAGTTCCAGCGACGGCGATTCCTGGAGAAGATGTGCTTCGTCCAACAGGAAAACGACCCGCTGCTCCCGCGCGGCATTCTGTTCCAGAAACTCCTCCAGTCGTTCCACGCATCGGCAAGGATCAAGCGACTCCTCCTGAATTCCGGTCAGCTTGTGAACCAGATAGGCGAGAAGCTGGTCGGGCGCCAATTGGGGAAACACCACGTGGATCACGGGGCAGCAGGAGTCGCTCAGTTGCTCCGCCAGGCAATGCAGGAGCACGGTCTTTCCCGTCCCCGGGGGGCCGGCCAGCAAAGCGGCGGAATGGCCACTCTCCAAGGCATACCGTAGCTTCAGCAACGCCGCATGATGCTCGGAACTCGGAAAGAAGAAGGCCGAGTCAGCTCGGTTTTCAAACGGTCTTTTCGCAAGCTTCCAGTGGGACTCATACATGGGAGCGGATTCCTTTTCCTTATTTCGTGCTGTCCGGATGTCAGGCGGAACGCGACGTGACCGAATGGTCGGCCGGGAGGGCGTGTGCCGTTTCGCGGATAAAGTTCTCCGCGATCCCCACGGCCTCGACCCCGAGATCCATCAGGCGGCGGACCACCCCACTCGTCTGCTCGTCCGTCGTGTACCTCAAGTCTCGCACCACCACGGCCGCATCCAAGGGACAAACTTTTCCTCCGGCGAAAAGTCGTCGATCGTCGTTGGCGATCGGCCCCATGTCGATGATCAACAGATCGAAGCGAGCGGCGATGTCGTGAATCAACTTGGTAACTCGAGGGTCCGCCAACCGGAGTGGTTCGCCTCGCGACTGGGGCTCCAGGGGGAAGAGCGTGATCTGTTCCCGTACCGCGTGAATGGCCGCCTCTTCCAAGGGAGACTGGTCGAGCAGCGTTCGTCGCCAATCCGAAGCCGGCTGCACTCGAGCATGCAGGGCCAGTTGCGGATTGTCCAAGTCCGCGTCGAGTATCGCGACGCGCACGCCGGCGGCAGCGGCGGACCGAGCCAACAGGAGGGACATCGTGGTCCGCCCTTCGCCTCGATAGGCACTGGTAATGGCCAGCACGCGCAGCCCCTCCGCCGTGGCGGAGAATAGCTGCTGACCCGCTTGGGCAAAGGGCTGTGTTTCCGAGTCGTACAATTGCTGGCAGACCGAGGTCCAGCCGACATGGTCGACTTCCCAAGCCCCAACGAATTCATCTCCCTGCCGGCAGTCGAGCGTCGGCTCGGCGGAGCCTTCGTTCCACTCCGCTTCTGAATCGGCTTCCCGGTCCGCCGACTGTTCGCCAGTCGGCGGCGTTTGTGTTTCAGTTTCGGTTCCAGTTCCAGTTCCGGTTCCGGTTCCGGTTCCGGCTTCTGCCTCAGTCTCTGCCCCTGCCCCTGCCGCAGCGTCTGCGTCTGCCGCGGTCTCAGTCGCAGCACCCCGAGAGGACTCGGCTACTCCCGAATCCAATACCATGTTCGGCTGGTCATTGGACTCCAGTGGCGATGTCGGCAAGCCGCTCTGCCGGCAGAGTGGAAGTTCGTCAACGATGGTGATCTCGTCGGACGACCAGGAAAAGTCCTGCTCGCCCCCCGTCGGAATGACCATTAGCGGCATGGTCTCCAGTAGTCGAGCGTGATGGCCCAGGTCGCTGATGATCCAGGTGGCGCGGTCTCCAGACTCCATGGCTTGGTCGGCCGACTTCACTTCGGGCGACGGGCCTGGGGAGACCGCGTTGCCGGAGTCCTCGGGAATTTGCCCCAGTTCGTTGGTGAGGGAATCGGACTCCGGCTGGTTCGGCTCAATCCGTTCCGGCTCAACAAACTGTGACTCGCGAGAATCCGTTTCGAGATGGTGCGACTCGACTGTATGCGGCTCGGCTGGATCCGAAACGGCTAGATCCGGCTCGGCCAAATCGGGTTCCGCCAAATCCGATGTGCCGGGACCGACTTCCGCCCCCGGACCAAGTGGGGAAGTTCTCGAGGGGGCGAAATGAGGTGACGGCACCGGACGGGGAGTGGTGGGCCGAGGTTCCGATTCGGCTGGATCTTTACCTTCCGGTGACGACAGGAGGCGACGGGGAGAGAGAGGGGAGGGGAGGCCGCTGTCGATACGTAGGACCTCGCCCGCTGTTGTCCGATCCGTCTGCCCGGTCAACTCGGCCGTCTCGCTCACCTCACTCAACTCACTCAACTCACTCAACTCGGCCGTCTCTGTCAGCTCTTCCCTGGTCTCCTGGTCGTTTGGCAGGGGGTCGTCCACAACGGGACGAGGTGTCCCACCCGAACCGTTCGCCTCGTCCGACGGACTCGCCTGGTCCCTTACTGTCGAAGACTTGGCAGGGGGAGAGGTTGGCAAGTCGGCGCTGGACGCTCCCTCGGAACCGGCGAGGTCACTGGGCACCTTTTCGACTTTCGAGAATGCTCGAAGGAACGCTTGGTTCAATGACTTCGTGGTCATCGCAGGGTCTCCGTGGGCCAGCCGGAAGCTGGGTTACTGGCCGATGCCGGCGGTGAGAAAGATGTGGGGGGGAGGTAGGGAGTCGAAGTCGGATCCAGGTGTGAAGGGGGGGGGAAGTTGCCGGCTGGAGGATACTGAGGTTCACTTCGTGGCCGCAGTGTCACCGGGGTGTAAGGGGGGATCACTTCATCCCTCCGAGGACCAGACTGGCCGGTCGCTTCCCTCTCTTGATGTGCCGGCGGTTCCCACTGCGTGTTGTAGTCGTTCCAGTGGGATGGGGGAGCGGCGGCCGGAGCGTGACCTTCGGGAGGATCCTGGTACCGAGAGGAAGGTTCCCACGGGATTTCCGGTTTGCTCCAGTTCGACTCATCCCGATCTTCCGGAAGGTCGTCGAAGTTGACCGGAGTGGAAGGAAAGTAGGAATCCTGCTGCTCGCGGTCGTCGCGAGACGTACGGTCCGTTGGTTGAGCGGCGGTTCGAGTTGAATCGCGGTCGGTTCGTTGCCACTCGTATTGCTGCTCGTATTGCTGGCTAGGTGACGAGGTCTCTGGACGCGAGGTTTCTGGACGCGAGGTTTCCCGAGGTGCGGCCGGAGACTGCCGTTCCCGCGACGGACGAGCGGGCTCGTCGCGGCCTGCTCGGCCAGCGAGGCGCTCTCAGCGGCGCGGAGCAGCGACCAGCGGAGCATCAGCGGCCTTCCTCGTGCGGGCTCGGTTGGGAGG
>JBJHCD010000236.1:0-7771 GCA_050485845.1 Pirellulaceae bacterium
CCCAAGGGGAGCTGCTGACCCCCCCTATTGACGCGGGAATCCTGGAAGGCATCACGCGGGACGCCGTCATCGAACTGGCCCAACAGGCCGGGATTTCCGTCCGCCAGATCCCCCTCACGAAACATGATGTCTATGTCGCGGATGAATGCTTCCTGACCGGAAGTGCCGCGGACGTGATCCCCGTGGTGAAGGTCGACAGCCGTGTGATCGGCGATGGGAAGCCGGGACCCATCACCTTGGACTTGACAGAACGTTTTCATCGACTGACACGAAGTTGACTCTAATTCCGAACGGCGGCTGAACCTGCTGACGGGCTCCAGAGTGGCTTGCTCCGTCCGCGATCCGAAGTGGCCATGACTGTGGCCGTTTCCGCCGGCCGGCGCCTCCTCCCTGTCAGTCGATTTACCGGAGGTAACCCAATGGCCCCCCCTCGTTCCCACCACCATTCCCAGCTCACGTCCGGCATCGCTCTCGACGACTCCCCCGGAACGGCACTCGACGTCCCCCTTGCCATCCCCCCGCAAATCGGACGATCCCCCTCCATCGCCACCATTTCCTCACCAACCCCCACCAAGAGCGGCCGGTTTGGCCGATCGGGAATTCTACTGCTGATCCTGGCCGCGGCCCTCACCTCCCCCCACCCCCTCTCGGCCGAGATCCCTCCTCCCCTCGAGGAATACAAGGGTCGAGTCATCGCGCAGACGATGCACTACACGGGAGCGGAATGGCTGATCCGGGACGAGCGGGAACGGGAAGAACGTTGCTCGCTGATGCTGGCCAATCTGGGCGTCAAGCGTGGCATGACGATCTGCGACATGGGGTGTGGAAACGGCTTTTATGCCCTCCAGCTTGCCCCCATGGTCGGTCCCCGTGGTCGCATCCTGGCCGTCGATATCCAACCCCAGATGCTGTACCTGCTGAGGGAGCGGATGGAGTCGGAAGGAGTCGAGAACATCACCCCGATTCTCGGTTCACTGCACGATCCCCGCCTTCCCGAAGCGAGCGTGGACCTCATGCTGCTGGTCGACGTCTATCACGAGTTCTCGCATCCCGAACAGATGCTGGCCGCCATTCGCCGCTCGTTGGCCCCGGACGGCCTGGTCGCGCTGGTGGAGTTTCGCGCCGAAGATGATTCGGTTCCCATCCGGCCGGAACATAAGATGTCCAAGGCCCAGATCATGAAGGAGTTCCCTCCCAACGGCTTCAAACTGGTCAAGGAGTTCGATCGCCTCCCCTGGCAACACATGATGTTCTTCGCCAAGGACGAATCGGCCGAACGAACTCCCTGACAGACTCGCAAAGCCCACCAAGCGGACACTTCACCGATCCTCCAAGATCGACGAGTGGCAATCAACGTTTGACGATCAACCATTGACGATCAACCATTGACGATCAACCATTGGAAAGCGCGGATGCGGACCTACGCGCCGGCCTGTGCCTGCCGGCGGTATTGCTCGAACAGCTTTCGCTGAGCAATCAAGGCGGCCAGTGGATCCTCTGGTTTGCTGCTGGCCTCCAGCAACACCCAGCCGTCGTAATCCATTCCCACCAGCAGTTCGATCAGCTTGGCAAACGGGTAATCGGGAGTATCCAGCTCACGAACGTGGAGCGTGGCCCCGAACCGATCGGCCACCAACCCGAAGTTATGCTCGAGTCCCTCCCCGTCGAGATCCTGCCGATTCGAATTCCAACAAACCGCCACGCTGGGATGATCGGCGATGTCCATGATGGCCTTAATCGTCGGCAACTCGGCACATTGCCCATGAACCTCCAGGCGGACCTGCTGACCCAACCCCTCGGCATAGGCCCCCAACTCGTTCAGCGATCGACCAATCTGCTCGATTGTCTTTTCTCGAGGAACCTCGGGATGGAACCTGTCCGGCTTGACCTTGACTCCCGTGCTGCCGACATCGTGGCTTAATTGAATGAACGCCTTGGTCGTCTCGATCGCCATGCGAACTGTTGCCGGATCGGGATTGTCGAATCGCTCGTCGCTTCCCAGACCAACCAGCGTGACGGGAGAATCGGCGAAGCGCCGCGCGACCTCCTTGCGTTCCTGGTCATTCAGTGACGGTTCCACGCCATGGCGATGCGTTGTTCGCAATTCGACTCCGAGGACTCCCGTGGCTTGGCAATTTTCGAGCAGTTCATCGAGCGACCAATGCTGCCCCCAAAGATAGGTCACCAAACCGAAACCCATGGAATCGCCGGGTCGAAGTGCTTGCGAGCGGGCTTGCAGTACGGCGGGATAGCCGCCGGCGGCAACGACTGCGGCGGCGGCCAGCGAGCCCCTGGCAAAATCCCGTCTGGAGATGGGAACGGACGTGGCCCCGTCGCCAACGATCGTCTGCTCGGTACCCCCTCGATTCGAGCCAGAGGGGGAATGTTTTGTGAAACTCATGATGGGTCACTCCCGAAGTAAATAGATGTGGGTTGCGGAAACCGGTGCCCTGCTAGCCTCCAACGAGCATCGTTAACTTGACAAAGCTGACCTGCGTCTGAGTGTCGATCTCAAATGTCTCATCCAAGGACTCGACTTGCCTCTCGCCGACGAGGATGAAAAATCCATTCCCTTCGAATGCCTCGATCGCCTTATCCAATTGCTCCTTCCAATCGATCTGGCGATGTTGCTTCATTCGAAACTCGGTGCGCTGGCCATTCAGAACTCGCTCCGTCTCGGTCGGCTGGACCAGTCCGCGAAAGACCTGCTGGTCCTGCTGACGATTGAAATCTTGAACTTCCTGATACACCCGCTCTCGGATCAACTCACGCGCCGTGATGCGATGAGTGGGAAACTGCAGCGGAGTTTCGCTGTAAATCTGGCCGCTCGCCGACTCGTCTCGAATCGTCACGGTGACTGACATGTTACTGGCTCCTTACTCCATCTCACCTCGAAAACGAACGAGCATTAGCGGCCACCCTCCGATCGTCCGACACCGGACTCGCGGGGGCTGGGTCCGCTGCAAGCACAAAGAGTTCCGAACACAAACCCGAAGAACGGCCCGAACTCGCGGGATCATTCCGTCATCACAAGTAGTGTTCGGCTCTCTAATATCCTTCGATCTGCCGAGTAATCGTGGGATCCTTGATTTTTGTATCGTCCGCCAGCAAGAACGCCTTGCTCAGCACAATCGAAAGAGTATTGTCTCCCTCGAAGGGGAGAAACAAATCACTCTCCTTCGACCGTGACCGCGAGTCGGGGACGATACAGAGATACTGATCGTTCGGCTCCATCAGGATGTTTCCCGAACCCAAGTGGATTTTATATGTCCGTTTGTCTCCCCGCACAACCAGAAAGCGATCGGCGAATGAGCAACGATCGGCAATCTTCAGGCGAGGAACAAGGTGCTGGAGGACCTCCTTGCGGGTCGTGGCCGTCCCGGAAAGCTCGCCAAACGAGTACGAATGCCAGTAGTCGCGGAATCGGCCGTCCGGTCCACCATCCTGCCAGGTCGGGTCATTTCCCACCGAAGCGACGCCGACGAACAGATCGACGTCCCGCATGATCTCCGAAAAGACAAGCGAGGGGATGTCCTCCAGGGGAAGTGGCTCGTTCAAACCACCTCGCCCCGGCCCCGCCGCTCGACTCCGATACCCGCCCCCCGACGCGTGAGCCAGATTCGTGGCCGCGTCCGTCCGATAGAAGCGGACTTGATCGGTGGCCAAACGGAGAAACACCCCGGAATCATTCGTATCCGTTCCATAATCTTCTCCAATCGGCTCGACCCAAAACTCCGCCCGCAAGCCCCATGCTGACAGCTCCTTGCAGGGCGGGGGATACTCGTCATCCACCAGCAGACGCAGTTTGTTTTTCCAGCCCCGCGCGGCACAAAGGGCATTGAATTGGTGCTGCCGGATCACATGGGCCGCGAAGCGGTTTGAATAGGTGCCCGTCCGCCGCTCGGCGTCGGTCAGCAAATAAACCTCCCGATGAGCTTGCTTGAAGGGCTGCGTAATCTGGGCCGCTTCCAGACGGCCCCGCCAAGCCGTGATTTCCTCGATACTACGTCCCGCTGGATGCCAAATCGTCACCTCCGCCGTCTTTCCATGCTCAATGGCCCGGCCATCAGGATCCGTGGGTACTCCATCATGAAAAAATGCCGAGGTGCCATCGACGCACCACAGTAGCCGCGATGCAATCGTTCCCACCAGCGGGTGCTCAAGATACCGTTCTCGCCATGTCGCGATTCCCCAGGACTTGTCGGCCAGGAAGAGCCCATCGAGCCGATCCCGCTGGGCAGGCAGCATCCCCTGGATGTCCTTCACGGTCTGCCTCAGCTCCTCCCAGTTCTCCGGGAAGTCCCGCTTCACCTTCGCGGGAACCGACTTGAGTTGCTTTCCCTTTGAGTCGAACCAGTGCAGTCGCGCATCCGAACCGGTGACCACAATCCGCGCTTCGTAATCGCCAACGACTTCGCCGCGTGTTCCCCCAGGCTCGAGTTCATAATCGGGGACACCCATCTCTTCGATCTGATCGCGTGGAATCGCCAGCGCCTCGGCTGCCGAATTGAAGGCTTTCTCGATCTCCTTTTGAGCCGAGCCCGACTTGATCCGGACCTTCAGCAAGGCCAATTGCCCCACGGCTTCCTGGGTCCCGAGTGCCGAGAGAGCGTAGACGGCGGCGTTGCCCACCTTCACCGCGCGCGGCCCCACGCCCGGTACCTTCTTGTAGGCAGAAAGTGCCACGGTCGTAAGGTGGCGAATGCAGGAGTTCTTCTCCGGCAGCGTGGGAATCAACCAGAGAACTCCCCGCAGGCACAATGCGTTCTCGTCTTGGATCGTCTCCGCCCCACCTCGGATATCGCCAACATACGTTCCCACTTTCCGCACGGACGCACCACGCGCGACCAACGGGAGCCACCGCTGCACAGCCGCTTGGAAAGCCTCGGGACCAATTGCCGCCACTAGTTTTTCGCCCTCCCGAAGCCACTTTTTCGAGGGGCGGGCCGTCGTTGCCGTCAGCGCGTGGCCCCAAAGTCCCTCCCACCCCTTTCGCTCGTCCTTCGACAGGGCCGAGAAATCTTTGTTCACGGCATCCGCCCATTCCTCCCCCGGAACCAGACAAAACAGGGCCCTGTCGCGGAGCAGCGTGGTTAAGCGTCGAACCGGTTCCGTCGGATTGCCGAACAGAGGCACGGTAACGAGCGCGGCTCGGAACAGGCCGAGCACGAACCGCTCTCCTTCCGTCAGTGGAGATGAAGCCACTTCCCGCTCGATCCCGGTGATCCAATCCAGGGCCTCGTGCTGCAATCCAACTCGCTCGTTCACCGGGCGAACCGCCTGATACAAGAGCAGGTCGAACCACCTTTCCCGCTCCAGTTCCAGAGAGACGTCGAGCATCCAAGGCAATACCGAGGTCACGGCGTACCGAGCTTGCCAGACGCGATGGTCGGCACCATCGCCGATTCCGCCCGTGAGCGCATGGACATGCCGCTCGGCAATCGCCAGGACCATCTCCCCCCGCGCCCGCGAGTCGAGATTCAAAATCGCTCGCCCCGTGGGAAACTCTCGCAACTCGGGCGCCGCGAAAATGGTCGTCTCCCTGGCCCCCAGGACTTCCACCAACAGTGCCGTCAGCTGCTCATGACGAGCCTTCAGAGGCGAATCCTCCACCAAGGGAAACTGATCGGGGCCGACAAGATGAATCACCGCGGGAGGCGTATCCGGGGGAATCATCCCCAACATCCGCTTCAGCGAATCCAATACTCCGGGTGATCCGGCAAAAGCGGGCCGAGCTGGTGGCAAGATATCGTCACGATCCGCACTCTGGCCACGGCCTTCGCCGGCAGCACCGGCCTTCTTGGCATCACTGTTTCTCGTGGCATCACGATCCTTCTCGGCATGACGGGCGTCCAGGGCATCACTTTTGGACTCGTCGGTTTCGAGTTCCTTTTGGGGGCCCAGGTGGAGAAACTTGATCGCATGCCGCCGATAGACGGCACTGGAATGGGACTGCAGCGCGACGGCAAGTCGTTGGATGGACTCGGCCAGCTGTTCATCCAACTCGTTCTTGGCCAGAAAACGTTCCACGGCCCGATGGATGGCTCCCAGCGGAGGATCAAAGTGAACGCTGGAACTCTCCTCGCAACACCAATTCAGTATCGCCAGCAGATCATCTCGCTCAAACGGAAGCGAACGTCGCATGAGGGCCTGGATCACCGCTCGAGCCCGCAACGAGCGATTCCGCAGCGGCACTAATTTACTCAGGCTTTGCCGCATCGCCGCGGGGTTTTCCGGTGAGGCAACCTCATCAAGGGCCTGCCCCCAGTGCCGAGCCTGCTCGAGGGCCGCCAGCACCAGTTTGCGAGCCTCCGGCGGCTTCGCGCTCAGCAGGCGTTGTCCCGACTCATGATCCTTCAGGTTGACGTTCCAAGCGACGACGTAGGTATCCTGCTTCTCGCGCGAGTTGGACACCTCGACCCACTGGGCTACAAGTTGATGTTGTTCGGCCAGGGGATCATCCGGGCCATGGAGGTAAGGTCGCGGTCCACTCGTCCTGGCCATCGATTCATCTCCCGAAACTACCAGCCGACTCGAAGCAGCACCAGCGGTGCTCCCGCCTCCGCTGGAACCCACGTCACGGTTCCCGCCGAGAACGGAACCAGCACGGTTTCACCCTGCCGAAAGGGGCGCTGGTAGCCCGAGTCGGTTTCGAGACAACCCGCTCCCTCCAGGACAATCCAGACCGCCGCGACGTCTCCCTGTTCGGAGTATATCGCCGAGTCGACCAGGACGCGCGTCATATCGAAGTAGGGACAACGAACCAGTCGCTCCCGAACGATCCCTTCACGATCTGCCGGCAGTCGCTCGGGAACCACCGGATTGACCGGTCCGCGCGACCAGTCGATCGATTTCAGGGCCTCCTGAATATGGAGCGGCCGAGGTTTTCCGTCGGTTCCGAGCCGATTCCAATCGTAAAGCCGAAATGTTGCATCGGAGGCCTGTTGCACTTCCGCCATCACCACGCCACCCCCCACGGCATGGACCGTTCCCGCCGGTAGAAAAAGGCAATCGCCCGGTCGGGGCGCGAACTGATGGAGAAGTCCTTCCAACTGGCCGTCGGCCAAACCCTGCTCGACCTGCTCTTGCGTCACGCCTGACAGCAATCCGGCATGGATTTTCGCCCCGGCCTCCGCCTGCACGATCACCCAGGCCTCGGTCTTGCCGTACGTCTCGCCTGCCAGGACGGGAGCCAATTTGTCCGACGGATGAACTTGAATGGAAAGGAGTTGCCGGCAGTCCAGCCACTTGATCAGGAGGGGGAACCCGGCAGCAGGTGAGAGGTCGTTTCCAAAGAGTTCGGTCGCATGGTCTCGGCAAAGTTCGTCCAGTCCCTTCTTTTCCCAAGGTCCCTCGGCCACTCGACTGACATGATGAGCGTGCGGGCTGATCTCCCACGATTCTCCCACCGGGATACTGGGGGGCAGCGATTTCGAAAGGAGTTCTTCCAGTTGCCTGCCTCCCCACACCATCGGTCGCAGGTAGGGCTCAAATACCAACGGATCCATTCCATTCACCTCGATGGCCATTCGAATTTAAATTATGCGGGACATCATACGACAACCGTCCCTTCGTTCTCTGTCTTGGCTCGAAACAGTTCGCTCAGCCGCTGAGTCATCGGTCCAGGCCGGCCCGAGCCGATGGGGCGTCCGTCGACTTGGACCACGGAGGCAAGCTCTCCCATCGTTCCCGTGCAGAACATCTCATCGGCTCGATAAACATCCGTCGTGGTCAAGTCCCGCTCCGCCGAGGGAATGGCATGCTCTTGACA
>JBJHCD010000237.1:0-7761 GCA_050485845.1 Pirellulaceae bacterium
GAGGAGGCCCGGTCGATGGAGGCCGGGCAACTGGTCTCCGACCAACTAGTGGTCCGTCTGGTGACTCAGCGGATCCAGGAACCGGACTGTGGTGAAGGCTGCCTGTTCGACGGCTTTCCCCGCACGCTGGTTCAGGCCGAGGCCCTGGATGGGATCCTTGGTCAACGGGGAGAGCGGCTCTCCCGGGTCTTTCTGCTCCAGGGGACGGAGGAGGAACTGGTGGCCCGGATGATGCGCCGAGCGGACATTGAGAATCGAGCGGACGACACGGCGGAAACGGTTCGGCGGCGAATGCAGATCTACCAGGCCCAGACCGCACCGCTGATGGACCACTACCGCCAGCAGGGAATCCTGGCCGAGATCAACGCCATGGGGACGCAGGATGACGTTTTCGCTCGAGTGCTCGAGTCGCTCGATGGGAATGGAGGCTGATTTTCAGCCCGGAGCCCTTGCCGATCCATTTCGAATACGGTTATACTCAGTCGCTTTGTTACTATTGGGGGAGAATCGCCCATGAAAGTCCGAACCAGCGTCCGTCGCATCTGCGACAACTGCAAAGTTGTCCGGCGAAAGGGACGGATTTACATTATTTGCACCAATCCTCGCCACAAGCAGCGCCAAGGCTAAGGGCTATGCTGAGTGCGCGATTCGCGTATTGCATACGGAACCATTGAGGGAGTCGAGACTCATGCCGCGTCTGTTGGGCGTTGATATTCCGAACGAAAAGCAAACCGTCCATTCCCTCACGTACCTATACGGCGTGGGGCCGAAGATCGCTCGTGAGATCTGCCAGAAGTCGGGGATCGATCCGAGCCGGAAGGCTCGTGATTTGAATGAAGACGAGGTGGCTCGACTCTCCGCGTTGCTGGAGCGGGACTACACGGTCGAAGGGCCGCTCCGCCGGCAATTGGCCCAAAACGTCAACCGGCTGCGCGACATCAAGTGCTACCGGGGAATCCGTCATCGTCTGGGGCTTCCGGTGCGAGGCCAGCGAACGAGAACCAATGCACGTACACGAAAAGGACCGAAGAAGACCGTTGCCGGAAAGAAGGGGGTCAAGGACCTCCGCTAACGGATGGTGGTTTCGGGTGCCGGCAGGCGAAACCTCGCCCGTCCGTCGTCGGCCCCAGTCCCTCCCGCCAGCTCAAGTCCCTCCCGCCGGATTTCCAGTTCGAACTGGCCGCTCGTTGCCACTCGATCCAACGGCATCCATGAACCGCGTGGACATTTTGGTCCTTTTGGTCCTTTCCAACATAAACATGCAGGCCTTGATTTGTAATCCGTAGGGGAGTCTCCGTCTGTGTCAAAGAGCAAGACAAAGAAGAAAATCCGACGTAATGTCACGTCGGCGATCGCGCACATCAAAGCCACGTTCAACAACACCACCGTGACCATTTCGGACACCAAGGGCGATACGCTCTGCTGGTCCAGCGCGGGAACGAGTGGATTCAAGGGGAGCCGCAAGAGCACTCCCTTTGCCGGCCAATGTGCCGCTCAGCAAGCAGCCGAAAAGGCGGCCAAGTTCGGTGTCCGAGAAATGGAAGTCCGAGTGAAGGGGCCCGGTTCGGGTCGGGAAAGTGCGATCACCGCGCTCCAAGCGGCCGGAATGACCGTGAAGTCCATCGAGGATTGTACCCCCAGTCCTCACAATGGCGGCCGCCCGAGAAAGAAGCGTCGAGTGTAGCGACGGAGTGTTAACTGTGAGGGGAGTGTTGAGGGGGAGCGGCTTCCCACTCGAGTTCACTCTCCTTCGGCTCCGTGGGAGATGGTGACGGAGTCAGGGGGGGACCCGCGGCACGGGCCACGCGGGCGACTGAATGTCGGCGAGGGGAACTCAAGCCACGCGTCGGTTGTGGCCAGGACTTGTTTGAATTCCGGAGGCAGTGATGCATATTCGTTGGCGTGGTTTGGAACTGCCGAGCATTCTCGAGTGCGAGAAAGAGACGCTCAGCGCGACATACGGCAAGTTCGTGGCCGAACCGTTCGAGCGGGGATTTGGGGTCTCGCTGGGGAATTCGCTTCGCCGAGTTCTGTTGTCGAGCCTCGAGGGAAGCGCGGTCACCCAAATCAAGATCCGGGGTGCTCAGCATGAGTTCACCACGATCCCAGGGGTGCTCGAGGACATCACCGAGATTGTGTTGAACGTCAAGTCCCTGGTGGTCAAGAACTATTCCGACGCCACCAAGGTCATTACGGTGGAGAAGAATCGAGCCGGCGTGGTGACCGGGGCCGACATCCAAGCCGACCAGGACGTCGAGATCATCAACTCCGATCATGTCTTGGCCACGTTGACCGCCGATGTCGACTTCATGATGGAGATGGTCGTCGAGAACGGACGGGGCTACGTGCCGGCTCATGAACACAGCACGGGCGATCATGAAATCGGGATCATCCCGATCGACGCCGTTTATAGTCCGATCACTCGAGTTCGCTATCAGATCGATGAAACTCGAGTCGGCCAGAAGACCAACTACGACAAATTGACATTGGAAGTTTGGACCAATGGCTCGGTCGGTCCCGAATTGGCCGTTGTCGAAGCGGCGAAAATCCTCCGCAAGCACCTCAATCCGTTTGTCCAGTATCAGGAACTCGGAATCCGCGTGTTCGCTCCCCCTCGAGGCGGAGGCATGTCCGGCGATCCGGTGCTGGAACAAAAGTTGAATATGAGTCTCGCCGATTTGAAGCTGTCGGTTCGAGCTGGAAATTGTCTTGAGTCGGAGAACATCAACACGGTCCGCGATCTGGTGCAGAGGTCCGAGGATCAACTGTTGGAAGTCCGTAACTTCGGCGACACAACCCTGAACGAAGTCCGCGAGAAACTAACGGAACTCGGGCTGCGGCTGGGGATGCGAGTCCCGCCCGGCCACTGAGCCCATCTCTGCTAACGAATCTAATCTAGAGCGAAGCTGATCAAGTCATGCGACATCGAAAACGAGGAAGGCGGCTGGGACGTTCCTCCCCCCACCGCAAACGACTGTTCCAGAATCTGACCAACGGCCTGTTCTTGACCGAGCGGGAGGAGTCGGATTTGGATGAGAACACTCCCAAGGTCAAGGGGCGGATTGTCACCACGTTGCCCAAGGCCAAGGAAGTCCGGTCGATGGTCGAGCGGTGCATTCGAATCGCCTGCAAGGCACTCGAGGACGAGGAGAAGGCCGAGGAGTTTGCCACCACGGCCGAGCGAGGAAGTGACGAGTGGAAGCGATGGCGGGAAAGCGAGCAGTGGCAGAAGTGGTGTGCCGCTCGAGCCCCGGTCGTGACCGCTCGCCGTCGTCTGTTCGCGATGCTCCGTAACAAGGAGGCGGTCTCGATCCTGTTCGACACCATCGCTCCTCGCTACGTCGATCGCCCCGGCGGTTATACTCGGGTGCTCAAGCTGGCCAAGCCCCGATTGGGCGATGCTGGAGCGCAGGCGATTCTCGAACTGGTTGGGACCAACGACCGCACTCCGGTCCGAGCGGAACGACCGGCATTCGACATGGACGACGAGTCGTCCCAGGCGACTCCCACGGCGACCACCCCCGCCGAAATCGCAAACGCTGAAACCGCAAGTGCCGAGAACGCCGGCGTGGAAGCGGAATCCGCCCAACCTTCCAGCTCGGAGGCAACTCCCGAGTCAACCGAAGGAAGTTCGGAAGAGAAGAAGTAGCGTCGGCGCACTCAAGCGGTGCTCCACGCTCCAACAAGACTCAAACGGCTCAATCCCCGCGGCAGGGATTGGGCCGTTTATTCTATCTTGAAGACCTGAAATCCGCGACGTCGGTAATTTTCCAGGGCATGCTCATGATCGTCGGCGCAGGTATGCACCCAGACGCGACGAGTTCCCGGCGTGGCCCAGGCATGGTTCACGGCGGCCGAGAGGAAAGGGCCACCCAACCCCTGGCCGATGTAGGTTGGCAACAGTCCGAAATAGGCGATTTCGACGTCACCGCCACTCTGGGACTCCAGCTCGAAGTATCCCACGGCGGTGTCGGACTGGTATCCGATCCAGGTTTGTAGTTCATCACGAGCCACGTAGCGATGCCAATCGTCCTCCGACCAACTCAGCCGGTCCGTCCATTGCCAAGGTCCTCCGACGTCGCGATAGAATTGCTGGTTCAGCCGAGGGTCCGCGGGAGTCACTCGTTCCACCTGGAATCCCGGTGGCCCCGGTTTGGGCCGAAAAGCCGACCGATCGGCCATCTCAAGATAGTAGATCATCGTCACAAGCGAATCCTCGCCGTTCCGTGGTCATGTCCAGAGGCACAAGGTTCATCATCCCTCTTCCCGAACCATCTCTCGAAGAATGGCGGCGAGACGATGGCCGGCCTGGACCAGACGCCGTTCGGCCAACATGCCGCTGGTCTTCAAGTAGGCCTCCGGAAGCTCGATCTCCGGAGCCCGATTCCGTCCCTGCAATTCCGCCTCCCGCAGCGCCATCAACACCTCTGGATCGTAGGCCGCGGCCACCGCGAGGTAATGGCTCTCCCGCAACCACTCCCCCTCGTCCAGTTGCTGCTCGGCCTCGACCCCGATCTGCTTTAATCTCCCGTCGGCTTTCATGGACAACGCCCGATTACGCACGTCCTGAAACCGGGTGCTCGTGCCAGGAAACCGGTCCCAAAGGGCGTGCAGGTTTCCCTGAGGCTCGGTTCGCACGAAGTTGCCTCCGGCGTCGCCGTCACGAAAGAGTCGCGAGGAAAAGAGAGCCGTCGAGTGTAGTGGTTGATGCAGATCGCCCACGTTGTGCATCAGCCAGGCGAGCCAGACCGCTCGAGCCGCCCGGTCCGCCTCCGAATCCGGGCAGACTCGGCGAGCCATGCGAATCACCTGGACGATATTCAGTTCCTGGGTCTCCAGGTCCGCCCCGTCGGGTGGATTCAGCTCGACGTTGTGGTCGATGCGGCCTTCCCGCTCCAGCCGTGCCGTGGGGGTGAGAAAGTGAGGCAGATTGATGTAATGCCACGTCGGGCGATGGAAGGCAAAACGCTCCGGGGGCCGTTCGGGCCGCAGCAGGTCCGGCCAGACGGAGGCTTGCTGAAAGAGCCACTCGTCTCGCTGGAGGGCCGACCCATTTCGAATGAACGCCGGCATCGCCCCCAGGAAGTCCTCCTGGAAACGAGGATGCCCACGCAGCATGGCCACCACGCGGATCTGCTCCTCCCGCGAAAGCTGCCCGAATGCCACGGAGCCGATGATGCGATGCCCCGCCATGTTCCATGCCCAGGCGGGATTCGGAACAGCCGACAAAATCACCAAAACCAGAGCCATCATCCGCATGTTCAGACTCTCCACGCTGCTGTTGAGAAAGGGGGGGATTGTACCATTTGCGGGGAAAACGCTACTAGAATCGGCACACTTTCTCGGGGAGCCCGAGCAAATCCTTGCTTCTCTCGAAACTACCTAACTATACTATCTTCATCCGCCCCCCTTTTTTCCGATATCCGTACTTGGTGCAGCCGAGTGAGTTTCATAGTTCGAGTGCCGAGCTGGTCGTGGGGAAATTGCCCGCTCCGAGTCTTGCCGGCAGGGTGGGGAGCGGGCTGCAACCGATTCAAGAGATGGCTTGTACACTAGACCTCCGTCGGGGAGACAGCATGGTCCCGCAGCGATTCGTATGTAGCGTGGTGTTCGCAGCCCTGGTCAGTCTGGTCGGGACAACAGTTCAGGCCCAAGGTGGCTCGAGCCGTGTACTGGCCCCAGGCGTTCTTACCGTGATCCCGACCGAATCCCATGCCGGTGAGACGGCGCAGCCCCCCCGACCGCTCATCGAAGTCACGGAAGGGATTCCTGGGCTCGATTGGACGCCCAATTACCTGTCTCCCAGCGAAACCCTGCTGGAAATGTCTCGCAACGTCGTCCTCCGACGCTCGGCCGGAAAGGAGACCTGGAATCTCGAATTCGCCTTCAAGCCGCTCCGCATGGTCCGCGTCGACGTCCCGCAACCGGACGGTCGGCTGGAGAACAAGTTGGTTTGGTACATGGTTTATCGAGTTCGCTACACGGGGCGCGACCTGCAGCCCACCCCCCAGGAAAGCGAATTCGGAGACGTCACCTTTCCCGACGTGACGGAAGTCAACTACAGGTCGCGGCGGTTCTTCCCTCACTTTGTGCTGGAAGGATATGACGTGGGCCGCAAGGCGTATTTGGATCAGATCATTCCCGCCGCCCGTCGCCAAATTGAAGCTCGAGAACGGGTGGGGCAGCCACTTCACAACAGCGTGGAGATCACGCAGGTCCCCATTCCCCTGACGGACGAAGGCGAGGATCGGGGGGTCTGGGGATTCGTTACCTGGACGGATGTGGATCCCCGGATCGATTTCTTCTCGATCTTCGTGCAAGGCCTGTCGAATGCGTACACGTTCGAGGATCCTCCGGGCCTGTTTCAAGCGGGTGATCCGCCGGGAACGGGACGGATCGTTCGGCAAAAAACCTTGCGGCTCAACTTCTGGCGGCCCGGCGACTCGGTCTTGGAGCATGAGGACGAAATCCGCTTTGGGCTCCCCATTGAACTCGATCCCACCGAACAATTGGAGGTTCTTGCCAATTACGGTCTGCAGGAGCGGCTTGATTTCGACTGGGTTTATCGGTAAATTCTCGAGTTGGTCAACCAGGGAAAATCACCGCAGGAGATCGAGCAATGGCTCATAAGAAGGGACAGGGGTCCAGCCGCAACGGACGTGATTCGAACGCCCAGCGTCGTGGCGTGAAGAAGTTCGGTGGCGAGAAGGTCCGAGCTGGCAACATTCTCATCCGCCAGGTGGGGACGAAGTTCCATGCCGGCAAGAACGTTGGGCAGGGAAATGACTACACGCTTTTCGCGCTGGTGGACGGGGTCGTGAAGTTCGACCGCGAGGGACGCCGGATCAACGTATTGGCCAACTAGCTTTTTGGCTTTTCTTCCCGCGAGCAGCTTTTTTCCCCCTCGGATGTTCCGGAACGGCTCGCAATTGAGCACGAGAGTAGCCCCATTATGTTCGTCGACCGAGTGACCATCGATGTCCGAGGTGGACGAGGGGGGGATGGCTGCGTCAGCTTCCGACGCGAGAAGTACGTACCTCGAGGGGGCCCTGACGGCGGTGACGGCGGGGATGGCGGAAGCGTGATGATTCGAGCCGAGGAGGGGGTCAACAGCCTCTCGGGACTCGCTCACCGCCACTTCTGGACGGCCTCCAATGGGACGCGTGGTAGCGGCTCCAACCGCCATGGCCGCAATGGACAAGACCTGCTGATCCTCGTCCCCCCCGGAACTGTCATCCATGACGCCGAGGAAAAGTTTGTCCTCCGCGATTTGGCCACCGCGGGGGAGGAATTCATCGCCGCTCGTGGCGGCAAGGGGGGATACGGCAACAACCACTTCAAATCGGCCACGAACCGCACCCCTCGCGAATCGACTCCGGGCGAAGAAGGAGAACATCGTCAGCTTCAGTTGGAACTGAAGATGATTGCCGATGTCGGCCTGATTGGAAAACCGAACGCCGGCAAGAGCACCATGCTGAGCCGACTCACGCGGGCTCGCCCGGAAATCGCCGATTATCCCTTCACCACCAAGTATCCCAACCTGGGACAGGTCAACGTCAATGCCGATCAGTCCTTCATTCTCGCCGATATCCCCGGATTGATCGAAGGAGCCCATGCCGGGGTCGGATTGGGACATGAATTCCTGCGGCATATCGAGCGTTCGGGGATTCTGGTTCACCTCGTCGAACCGGCCCCCGTTGACGGTTCGGACCCGGAAACGAACTACCGAGCGATTCGGAATGAACTGGAGCAGTATAATAG
>JBJHCD010000238.1:0-7757 GCA_050485845.1 Pirellulaceae bacterium
CGAACCGGTCGATGGGGGAGCCACCATCCTGCCCAAAATCTACTACCACGCCGGCTTGGACATTGGAGGAGCCGAAGGACTTGTCGAAGTTCGCGCGGCGACCGATGGAGTCGTCGTCTCCGCTCGAGAGGCCGTTTTGGAGGGAGAGCGTGACGATACCCCCGTCGCTCCACGTTACGACGTCGTCTATGTGCGAGACGAAAGGGGGTGGTATTACCGCTACAGTCACATGCAAAGCATTGACGAGGAGATTCAGCCTGGTCGCGTCCTCCGACAGGGAGACCGCATCGGCCTGCTGGGCAAGGAAGGTGCCAGTGGTGGATGGACTCACCTGCACTTCGAGATCAAAAGCCGCCAGCCATCCGGAAAATGGGGAACTCAGGCCGGCTATGCGATTCTCCGGGAAGCCTACATCCGACAGTATTCCCCCCGAATCCTGGCCTGTGCACGTCCAAGGCATTTTTGCCGAGCGGGAGATTCCGTGACGCTCGATGGTAGCCGAAGCTGGAGTTCCCAAGGGGAAATCACCCAGTTTGATTGGACTTTCACCGATGGGAGCACCGCGAGCGGTGCACGGATAACTCGCACCTACTCCCAACCAGGACGTTACAGCGAAGTGCTTCGGGTCGAGGATGACCAGGGAAATGTCGATTACGACTTCGCTCTGGTCCACGTCATCGACCCGGCTCGTCCCACCCAGTATGCTCCCACCCTCCATGCCGCCTATGCCCCATCGCTTGATGTCCGAGCAGGAGAGTTAATCACCTTCAAGGTTCGAGCGTTTCGCATGGAGGAAGGGGAAGAAATCTGGGACTTTGGCGATGGAAGCCCGCTCGCGAAGACTCAATCCGACGGCTCCGGTCCGGCACTCAACCCCGATGGCTACGCCGTGATCACGCATGCCTACCAGGAGCCGGGGAATTACCTGGTTCGCATTGAACGGACGAATGAACAGGGTCTCACGGCAATCGAACACCTGCACGTTCCGGTCGGACCGCGCGAGTGACGCCCGTTGCCGTGACACTGGGGGCCGTGACACTGGGTGCCGTGACAACTAGGGTGCCGTGACGCCAAGTGCCGTAACATTGGAAACCGTAACGATTGGCGATCGTCACGACCGGGTAGGGACGAAACGAGTTCGGATCAGGCAATGATCTCTTGGATCGGCTTGCCATGATCGATCTCCAGCCGTTTCCGGCCGGGAACTTCCAGGCGTCGTGAGTCCAACCCGAGTTGCCGGAGAATCGTGGCGTGAATGTCGGTGATGTAGTGCCGGTCTTCCACGGCATGGAATCCGATCTCGTCGGTGGCCCCATGCACCACACCCCGCTTTAGCCCACCCCCCGCCATCCAAACGCTGAATCCGTAAATGTGATGATCCCGGCCATCGGACCCGTGCGACCCAGGAGTCCGACCAAACTCGGTGCCAAAAACCACCAGCGTTTCGTCCAGCAGCCCGCGTCGTTCCAGGTCCTCCAGCAGGCCGCCGATCGGTTGGTCGACGGCCAGAGCGTTCTTGGTGTGATTCGCCTTCAAGCCACCGTGAGCATCCCACGCTCCGGCGCCACCTCCCCCGTGCTGAATCTGGATGAAGCGAACACCTCGTTCCACAAACCGACGTGCCGCCAGTAGCTGCATCCCAAAATTGCGGCAATGGGGTTGATCCAGACCGTAGAGAGCCTGCGTTTCGGCGGTCTCCTGGGAAAAGTCGACCACCTCCGGGACGGAACGCTGCATCCGAAATGCCAATTCATAGGAAGCAATCCGCGCGTCCAATGCCGGATCCTCCGGATAGTCTCGTCTCCTTAGTCCATTCAGCTCCTGAACCAAGTCGAGCCCCGTGTCCTGGGCCGACCGGGGAAAGGGCCGTTCGGGACGACCGAAATCAAGCGGATTCTGAGGATCGATCCGCAAGGGAACCGCATCGTGAGCCGGTCCCAGGTAATGGCCATCCCGCCGATTCCAATATTCACGGAAACCCAACGAGATAAACTGCGGGAGATTGTCATTCAGGGAACCAAGCCCGTAGTGAACCCAACCTCCCAGAGTGGGAAAGTCACCGTCCAGCTTGTTGCGTCCCGTATGAAACTCGGTCTGTGCCCCGTGGTTGCTGTCGGTCGTCCACATCGACCGCACGATGGCCAATCGGTCCACATGGCGAGCGGTATGTGGAAACCAGTCACTGACTTCAATCCCACTCTCGCCATGAGGTCGAAACCCAACCTGCAGAGGATAGAGCGTGTCGCGCTGGTTTCCGTTGGCATCGGGAACCGTCACTCGTTCGATCGCCAACTTTCCAGGATTCTGCGCCTCGGCAAAGGGAGTTTCCGCAATCGATTTCCCGCCATATTTGGTCAGCATCGGCTTCGGGTCGAAGCTTTCCACATGGCTGACTCCACCATTCATGAACAGCCAAATCACGCTCTTGGCCTTCGGAGCGAAATGAGGCCGTCCGTCGGGAGGTCGCCACGTCCCATCGTGTCCCCAGCCATCACGGTGCAACATCGCTCCCAGCGCAAGTCCTCCGAACCCCATGGCCGACTGAAACATGAAATCTCGTCGTTGCATCGATTCTCTCCGTATCTCTGTTCCACTCCGCGGTCAGCGGAGCGTCACAAAGTCGTTGTGATTCAGTAGTGCCCAGATGAAGTACACGCGAGCGGGATCGACCTCGGCGTCGCTTGCTTTTGCTTCGCTCTCCGACGCGTTCCGCCAGGATTGCATCGCATCAAGAGAGACAGACAGTTCCTGGTCATCAGCTTCCATGCCCAGGATGTACTTAAAGGCTCGCCGGATGAACCGTCCATCCTCCAGCTTGCCCCGATCCGCGGCACTCCGGGCCTCCGCGGCATCCACGCTTTCCGAGACGCCACCATTTTCCGAGGCACTTCGGCCTTCCTCGCCGTCATGGTCCCCCACCAGCCCCAATTCCCGGCCGGCTTCCAATTGCCGCACGATACGCGGCGCGGCGTCATGAATGATCCGGCTGTTACTCAAGGCCAACGCCTGCTGGGGAACGATGCTCTGCTCCCGCTGATAACACTCCTTTACCAGGGCGTCGTCAAACATCGTCAGGAATTGATTGCGATCGTTATTGGAATGGAAGAAGTAGAGGCTTCTGCGCGTCGAGTTGTCTTGGTCGGCTGGGAGAACCGATGGTCCTCCCCGAGTCGAATCCAGGTCCCCGGCCAATGCCAGTATCGAGTCTCGAACAACTTGCGATTCCAGCCGGATCGGATTGCGTCGCCACCAATGACGGTTGTCTGGATCTTTCGACAAGTTTTCCTCTCGATCCAGCAATGACGAACTTCGACGGTAGGCGGCCGATTGGACGATCAGGCGATGCAAGTGCTTCATGCTCCAGCCGCTCTCCACCAACTCGCAAGCCAACCAATCCAGCAATTCCGGATGTTCGGGGGCCGGGGCCGCTCGCCCCAAATCAAAGACGCTCGGGGCCAGGGGGGAGCCGAAGTGGCGCATCCAGATTTGGTTCGCGGCCACTCGAGCGGTCAACGGGTTGTCGTCCGCGGTGATCCATTCGGCCAAAGCGGCCCGGCGTCCGGAACTGGTCGCTGGAAAATCGAGGGACGGATCATCTTGTCCCGAAAAGAGGAACCGAGTTGGTGTCCAGGCCGCTCCGACGAAAGGCGTAAACGATTCTCCCGGAGACTCCAATTCTGCTTCCGCCTTCTGCAGGGATTCACGAGCGGTCGCTAATTCCTTGTCGATCGATTCCCGTTGATCCGGCTCGGCATCATGCCGCTGAAGTTCCCGCTGGGCCACGGTGGCTCGGAGGCGAGCCACCTCCAATTGCCGTTCGGCGCGGGACGCGGCCTCCGCGGCAACTCGAGCCGATTCGGAACATGCCTCTTGCTGCTCGGATTCCTCCAGATCCTCGCATTTCCAGCGAGCCCGCGTTGCCTCGACCCGCAACTCGAGACTCGACCACTCCGCCTGAGCCAGTTCCCATTTCCGCTTCTCGTGCAGCCATTGGGCTTGGAGCCGATTTGCTTCACCCGCTTCATCCGATTCATCCGATTGACCCGTTTCGTCCGGATCGGAATCGATATCGGTCTCGCGTGATTCATCGGCCTCATCCGAATCGGACTGGGATTGAGATTGGGATTCGGACTCGGACTCGGTCTCGAAAACCTCTTGCCCCTCTTTCTCCACCGGCTGAAGTCGCTGACGGGCTTCTTCGAATTGCCGTTCTGCCGTTTCCAGCTTCGCGGCCGCGGCGGAAATATGGTTCTCTAGTACCCAGGAACGCCGTTCGGGCCGCGACGCCTCGATGGGAAGCGTTACCGGCTGGACCTCCATCTCCTGACTCATCTCCAGAAACGTCGGGACGCCCGGTTCGATGACGGTGGACTGGTCAGGCTGGCTCTCCTGTCCCCGAATGAACAAGTAGGTCGGAGTTTCTAGATCTCGATCGAATGCCCGAGGAACTCCATCCCGCGCCGGGTCCGGTTCTCCCGGCCGTACATCCATCCGAACGTGATAGGGTTCGAAAATCGCCCGCATCCGGTAAAAATCTTCCTGCCGGATCGGATCGTATTTGTGGTCATGGCACTTGGCACAGTTCATGGTCAGTCCCAAGAACCCTTTCCCCACATGCTCGACCACCTCCTCCATCCATTGATTGCGATTGAAGAGAAAGTAATTTCGAGCCAGATAGCCGCTGGCTCGCAGCTTGTCGAGGTCGTTCGGATATAGCTCGTCCGCCGCCAGCATCTGACGAACCATTTCGTCGTAGGGAACATCCTGGTTCAATGACTCAATGATCCAATCCCGCCAATGCCAAATGTGCTTCTGACTGTTTCGAAGTTGATCACCCAGCCCCCACCAGTCGCTGTATCGCCAGACATCCATCCAGTGCCGGGCCCAACGTTCCCCATGTCGTGGATCCTGCAGCAGGCGATCCACCAAGTCGTCATACCAGGTTGGCGATGAGTCAGCTTCGATGCGTTTCCATTCTTCCCGAGTGGGAGGGAGTCCGATCAAGTCCAGATAGAGTCGGCGAACCAGTTCGAGTCGAGTTGCCTCGCGCTGCGGAGTTAATCCATGTTCCTGGTGCGCTCGTGCCAGAAACGCGTCGATCGGATTGACTTTCGTCGGCTCCCCCTCCGCCACTGGTACTTCTGGTACTTCCGGTACTTCCGGGCGGACTCGAGGTCGAAAGGCCCAATGCTCACTTGGATCCGCCTCGGGAAGTTCATCGTCCGGCCCCGGCGCGCCGGCGGCCAGCCAGCGCTGAAGCCAAGCGAGTTGCTCGGAGGAGAATGCCTCGCCTTCGTGTTCGGGGGGCATCCGCATATACGAATCTTCCGCGGCAACTCGCTCCCACAGGAGACTCGTACCATCGTCGGATTCCCATTCCGCGTTTTCCGTGGGAATGACCGGACCGGAATCACCCCCGGATCGCATGAGCGAAACGGTGTCGAGTCGCAGGCCGGACTCTTGCTTCAGCGCCCCATGGCAGGCGTAGCACCGCTGGCGAAACAGTGGCTTGAGCTGATTGTCGTATAGCTGTCGAGCCGTTTCCGTCTCGGTCGCGGCCGCTTCGGAGGCATGGACGGCAAAGTCGTCCGCCGTCATCAGACTCCAGAAACCAGCCAGAATCCAAAGCGTGCAGATGCCGGCACTGGGAAATCGGTCAAGTTGAGGCATGGCAATTCCAGGAAAGCAAGCGGATCACATCTCCCCCCCCCGAGGCCCGTTGTCTCCGTCATCGAAGACATGCCAATCGAAGACACCGAAGTCACGCACGACATTCAAGCCTTCCAAGCCTTGCCCTGGCCCCGGGGTGATCGAACGAGGAATTCTTATCCCTCGCCAGGATACCAAATTCCAGGTGTCCTGTCATTTGTTTCCCGCGACGGCTGCCTCCACGAAATCCGACTGGCTGCTGTCGGGAGTCGGGGCGTGGTCATGCGACTGTTCGAGCAGTTCATCACGCCAGCCGGAACGAAGTTTCAGCTCCATGTAGGCACAGTACAGCGTCGGAACGATGAACGAAGTGAGGGGTTCCACCAACATTCCTCCGAAGACGGGGAGGGCCATGGCTCGCGCCACATCGGCGCCTCTTCCCGTGGAAAACAGGATGGGGAACAACGCGACCAAGGTCGTCACCGTGGTCATGACGCAAGGGCGGATTCGACGGAGACCCGCTTCGTAGATCGCCTGCCGCAACTCCGCCACGGTTTGAATCGAACGTCGCTTCAGCACTTGATGAATGTAAGTGGCAATGACGATCCCGTCGTCCGCCGCCAAGCCGAACAGCGCGATAAAGCCGACCCAGACTGCCGTATTCAGCTTCACTCCCATGATCGCGACGGCAATCATGCCTCCGGCCGCCGCCACCGGGATCCCCGCGAAGACGACCAGCGAGATGGGAAGATTGCGGAAATGAAGATAGTGCAGCAGCAGGTTAATCAGGATCACCGTCGGAATAATCCACATCAGTCGCCGATTGGCTTCAATCTGATTTTCGAACGAGCCGACCGCGACCAATTCGAAGTTGCCCGCCGGGAATTGCAGCACGCCCTGTTCCCGTGCCTCGCGCAACGACTTCATGACCGAGTCCACGGTTTCCAAGGCTCCCGCGGCGCCGGAGGGTGAAAACATCACATGGGCCACCAACCGGGAGTCCTCGCTGTTGATCATCCCGGGACCCCATGTCGTCTGAACATGGGCCAGCCTTTCCAGTGGGACGACATCTCCCATCTCGGTCACCACCGGAGCCTCATGCAATTCATCGATCCGCTCGCGGACCCCCCGGTGATAGCGAATCTGAATCGGATACCGTTCTCGTCCTTCCACGGTCGTCGTGACATCCAGTCCCCCCAATCCAGCGGAGACGACCTGATTGACCATCATGGTGGTCATGCCGTAACGGGCCGCCTCCTCACGGTCCACTTCGAATTCGAAATAGGGCTTTCCCATGACGATATCGGGATTGACGGTTCCCGCTTTCACCAGATGGTGCTCGCGCAGTCGCTCGGCCACCGCCAACGAAGCTTCTCCCAATCCCTCCAGGCTGTCGCCATAGATTCGCACGGCCATCGAAGCCCGAATCCCACTCTGCAGCATCACGACTCGACCTTCGATGGGCTGCAGCGCGGAAGCCGGAGTCACTCCCGGCAGCGTGGCCACGCGATTGATTTCATCCCAAATCTTCCGCTCCGTCATGTCCGGACGCCACTCGCGCCGAGGTTTCAGCATCACATAGGTCTCGATCATCGCGACCGGCGCGGGATCGAGTGCCGATTCCACTCGGCCAATCTTTCCCAGCACGTGGGCCACCTCGGGAATCTGCAGGATCAGGGCGTCTTGCGTTTGCAGGGTTTCCATCGCCTGCGAGAAACTAGCCGCCGGATAGAGGCTCGGCATGTAGAACCAACTTCCCTCGTCGAGCGCGATCCAGTCGTCCGACTTCAGCCCGGTGAAGAGGTGCTTGGCCGAGACATAACCCGGAACCTCATTCAAATCGGCTCCCAGCGCCAGGAAGACCTTTTCCACGGGGCGAAGGACGGCCGGCAACCCCCACCAGGCTCCCAACCCCAGCACGAAAATGGTCAAGGGAAAGGAGAGCATAAGTGCCTTGCGCCGCAAGGCGAATCGAAGCCGACCCGCATAGATCCAACGGACGACGCGACTCACCGGATTGTCATCAATCGGCTGGATGGTTTCGCGAGTCATCCACCAACCAGCCACGAAAGCAATCACCGTGGCGATGGCGGTCGCCCAAGGAAAGC
>JBJHCD010000239.1:0-7737 GCA_050485845.1 Pirellulaceae bacterium
CTTCCAACCCCTTCGGCCGGCCATCCTCACACTCTCCTTTCCTAGCGCGAACGTCCAAGCTAAGCAGCGGCGCCCAGCACAAGTGGGCAACGATGCAAAGTACCCAGAACCTTCGCCTCATCCTGCGTCTCTCCTTCAGCACCTGTTACCCTGCGGCCGGTCCCCAATAACCTATCCGATCACGGGCGGGGCTTGACTGGTCTGCGACAATCCGCATCGCCCGCTCATCCGCGCGCCCGCAGCTCGGCGTGCCGATAGCAATCGACCAGGTGATCGTTCACCATCCCGACCGCCTGCATGAAGGCGTAGCATATCGTGGTGCCGACAAATCGGAAACTGCGCCGTTTCAGCTCCTTGCTCATCGCATCCGATTCGGGCGTGCTGGCAGGCACCTCACCCATGACTTTCCAGCGGTTCTGTTTCGGTACCCCTCCCACGAAGCCCCAGATGAATCCATGAAAGCTGCCGAACTCCTCCTGCACGGCGAGGAACGCTCGGGCATTACCGATGGCCGAGTCGATCTTGAGCCGGTTGCGGACGACGCCGGCGTCGGCGAGCAGGTCCGCGCGCTTCTCTGCGCCGTATCCGGCCACGATCGCGGGATCGAAGCCGTCAAAGGCCGAGCGATAATGGTCGCGTTTCTTGAGGATCGTTGCCCAGCTCAACCCGGCCTGAGCTCCCTCGAGGATCAGGAATTCGAACAGTAACCGGTCGTCATGGACTGGAACACCCCACTCCTGATCGTGGTACGCGACGTACTGTTCACCCCGTGCCCAGGGGCAGCGATTCCGGTCCGCGGTTCGTTGCTTCGCCATGTGGTTCGCTTTCGGTCCAGTGGTGGCATGCCCTGCCGCGAGCTGCTCCGGCAACCGGCCGCTGATAGCGATGTTGCGATATTCGCTCAGACACGGCGGGCCGGTGTGCCGCTTCTCGCTGCGGCGATCTGGCAGATGTTGCGGCGAAAACCCGGATTGTAACCGGTTAGTGTCGGTAGGGCGCTGATTCCGTACTAACGGGCAAACCCGTAATCCCGCGGTCGAGGCGCCCGCGTGACGTCAACGCCAGTAGGCGCTGGGATATCATTGCATCTGCCGAAATTCCCAAGGAAATCGGACGCCGGACGAATCACCGAGCTGACTGCCCGGAAACCTTGCCCCGGGAATCGTCCGTTCTCCAGGTCAGCAACGGTGCCCCATGCCGCAGGCGGCGGCAAACCGGATTCGGCGCGTATTCCACGCGAGTAGTGCAAATCATGTTGGACATAATTCGCAGGCGCCCCCCCATGAGCTTCCAGCGACTGGCCATCGGGCTGGCCCTCTTGACGTGGACGGTGCCGGTCGCGACCAGCAGGGCTCAGACGGCGCCCCCTCCCGTCCCCGAATCAACGCAAGCACCCATGCCCCAGTGGTATGGCGTCATGGACACGGGGGGACGCGAATTCCGCTTCGTCCTCGAAAGGGAGCCGGGTGACGCGGCTGACACCGCGTACCATTTGCGTAGCCTCGATGAAGGCGAACGCCGCTTTCCCCTCGATAACTTTCGCGTGGGCGATCGGCTCAAGTTCGAACTGAAACTGACCGGCGCCAAGTACTCAGGGCAACTCGACGCTGACGGCCAGTCCGCCACGGGCAAGTGGTCGCAGCGCGGCTCGGAATTCGACCTGACATTCCATAAGGTGGATGCCGTCCCGGCCGATACGTCGGTCGAGGTGTGGGGAGGGACGCTCAATGCCATTCTGCAAAAGCTGGAACTGCGCTTCCGCATTTACTCGGACGACGACGGCAAGAAGACCGTCCGCTTGGACAGCATCACGCAGAAGGTAGGTGGTTTTCTGGGCTCACTGTCAATCCACGATGAAACTTGGGACATCGAGGTGCCGATACTGGGAGGAGCGTTTTCCGGACAGATCAGCGCCGACGGCCGCGAACTTGCCGGCCGCTGGAAACAATCAGGCATGTCGTTCGACCTGAAGTTGAACCGCTTGGATCCCGATAACTTAGCCTCGGTATCGGCGCCGCGGCGCCCACAGACGCCTCAGCCTCCGCTTCCCTACGAGGTTCGTGAGGTTGCGTTCGAGAACGCGACGGATCAAGTCACCCTGGCCGGGACACTGACAATCCCCGCGGGTGAAGAGCGGTTCGCCGCCGCGATTCTCATCTCGGGATCGGGGCCGCAGGATCGGGACGAGACGATCTTGGACCACAAACCGTTTGCCGTGCTGGCCGATCACCTCACGCGCCACGGTATCGCCGTGCTGCGCTACGACGACCGTGGAGTCGGTGGATCCACGGGACGCTTTGAAACGGGCACCAGCGAAGACTTCGCACGGGATGCGGAAGCCGCCTTCGACTTCTTGCGGCAAAACACGAGCATCGACCCCAAACGCGTGGGACTGATCGGACACAGTGAGGGAGGAATCATCGCCCCCATGGTCGCCGCTCGACGCCGCGAGGTAGCCTGGATCGCGCTGTTGGCCGGGACGGGAGTGAACGGGCGCGAGATCCTGCTGTCACAGGGAGAACGAGTGCTGCGCGCGGAAGGAATTGTCCAGGACGAGGAGCTGCAGCTCCAGCGCGCCATTCAGAAGGGGCTGTTCGACGCCGTCATGGAATCCGAGCCGGACGCGGGCGAGCAGGCACTGATCCGACGGGCCACGGAACTCGTACGGCAACAAGTGTCCGAGGAGCAGTTTCAGGAAGAGCAACTGGAGGCGGGCATCCAACAGGGCATCCGGCAACTAACGACCCCCTGGTTCCGGTATTTTCTGAGCTATGAACCCGCCACCGCGCTCGCCGAAGTGCGCTGCCCCGTGCTGGCCTTGAACGGCGAGAAGGACACGCAGGTCGATCCTGAGCTGAATCTGCCGGCGATCGAAAAGGCCCTGCGGGACGGGCATAACCCTCCCTTGCGCACCGTCGTACTGCCGGATCTGAACCACCTGTTTCAGACGAGCACGTCGGGTGCTGTCAGCGAGTATGCCGAGATCGAGGAGACCATGTCACCGCGGATGCTCGATGTGCTCACCAGGTGGATTCACGATCAGGTGCTTTCCGCCGGCCGCTGACGCCAAGCTCATCTCGGTGGTGCGCAAAATAGTCATCATCCAATTCCAGTCGAGATGTTCGCGTGCAAGGCTCCGCTCCCCAACGGCCTGCCTTCCGGAATCAGAGCCGCGAGGCGAGGATTCATTCTCATCACCGAGTGAGAGCCCAGTGGAGGCTGCTCGTACTGGTCATCCTGCTGGCCGGTGTCGACAGTTCCTCCATGGCTCTGGCTGAGTCCCTGGAACTACGGATCAGTGAAACGGCGGGAATTCGCCGTTTCGTGTACCCCGTGACCGTCCAGGTTACCCTCCCTGAGGGTTGGTCACTCGACGAGGGACTTCGGCTAAAGCAAGGTACCGAGTCGATATCCGCTCAGTTTTCTGCCATCGGTGCGGATCGTCGCGAGATCCTTGTTGATTTCCATGTCAGTTGTCTGCCATATCAGGAGCGGCGTTATCAGCTGGTGAAGGAAGAATGCGGGTGAACTGGTTTATTTGACGCTCCGCTCGGGTGAGGAGACGCGGCTTCAGGAGTCACGTTCTGCCTCCGCGCGAGGCACTGCGGCAGTTGCTGGGACATGGACCGTGGTCCACGGCCCCTCGGACAGAATCCTACCACTGGCCACCGGAAGTTCGGTTCCTTGCCCATCCGGAATCTGGGCCCATTTGATGGACCGCGAGCTCTGTACCGCGATCGCATTGCGGCCAACCGATGCTGGCACCGCAGTCGATTCCATCCAGCTGTTGGCGTCGGGCCGAAGCTCCCGGACCGTGAAAACTCAAGTCGTCCACTGACGCAGACGAAATGAGTTGGGCGACGAGGCGTCAAGTAGAAAAAGAAACTTTTTTTCGGTCGGTTGGTGGGGGCGTTAGCGGCCTTGCATGGAACCAAGGCTGCCCAGCGGGCGTGACGCGGTGGGTACCGGTTGTGCGTTTCATCGCTAGTGAAGCCTTCTTGCCTACGAGGACTACTTAGTAAAGACATCTTGCCTTATGGTCCAGGCTAGTCAAGGTCGCTTTACTAGAACTGAGCCCAACTGCAGGGCTGGTGGGCTGATATGCATCTTCCAAGGGGGTGCTGGTAGCAGCGGATTTCGTGGGCCGGCGCGAGCGGATTTGCTTGTTTTATCGGAGGAAAAAGGTCTCACGCAAAGGCGCGAAGGCGCATTCTCCAGGGCCGCATGTGAGGCAGTCTGCGTTTTTTTCAGAAATTCTCTTGATTCCGAGGCGGGATCGAGTACTATAAAACCAAATCTGGTTTTTTAGTATTAGTCGTCGAGAGGTCCTTTGGTGGCCTTGAAAACTGCGCATCGGTGAATTTTTCATTGACTGATGTCCCGGTGTCATCCGGAGCGCAGCAAAGAACCTCGGGGCTCGCCCGCGAGCAGAACAATCCAATATGTCGCCGGTATTCCCCCTGCGCCCAGCGTGACGATTTTTGGGCCTTTTCGGGCCTTGATTTTTACCCGTTTCTTGGACCAGGAGATTTCGTTGTGGCGCGTCCTCGTGCAAAAGAGTTGACGGAGCGGGAACTGGAGGTCATGCACGTGTTCTGGGAATGCGGCGATCTGACGGTGGCCGACGTGCGCGAGTCGCTGAATCAGGCCGATCGGCCGTTGGCCTATACAACCGTGGCGACGTTGGTCCGGATCCTATGCGAGAAGGGTTTCTTGGAGCAGACGACCGATCAGCGTCCGTTCTCGTTCCGGCCGGTCCGCAGTTTTGAGGACGTGTCGCGGAATCTGGTGGGGGATCTGGTCGAGAGGGTGTTCGGCGGGTCGCGTGAAAAGCTGTTGGTCCGGTTGCTGGAACAGAAGAAGCTTTCGCCCCGGGAACGGGCCGTCCTCGAAGAAATTTTGAAGGAGACGGAACGATGAACATGGTGGCTCCGGTGCTGTTCTGGTGCGTGGTGCAGGTGACGTTGCTCTCGCTGGTGGCGGGAGGAGCCTATCTGCTCGTGCGTAGGTCATCGGCCGCGGCGTCGCGGTTATTGTCTGGCACGCTATTGATGGTGATTGTGCTCACGGCGTTGTCGATGAGTCCCTGGCCGCGGCGGTGGAACGAACAAGGGGTGGCCGGCGGCGAGCGTGTCTCTCCTCCATCGGTGGTCACCGAATCCGAGCGAGCGAGAACCGGCGCCGAGAAGTCGGCGGGAGATCGGCAGGAGAGAGAACCGGTGATCGCGGGGGACAGAGCGGCGGAGTTTTCTGGGGAACTGTTGGCCGAAGGGATTTGGTTGGTGAATGACGACAAGGCGGACCGCGGATGGATTGCCATCGGTGAGGTTTGGCAAGGGATGGCCCAGGGGTTGGAACGGCCGGCGGCCGTGGTTTCCCAGGCGCACAGCGAAGGACGGAGTTGGCCGGGGGTGGTGGTCGGCCTGCTGCTGATCGGTCCGCTGTTGGGAATGTTGCGGCTGGGGGGAGGTTTGGCGGCGTTATGGGTGTTTCGGCGACGGAGTCGGCCGATTGATGATGCCTCGCTCCAGGAGTTGCTCGACGTTTTGCGGGCGGAATTGGGGTGCCGGAAGTCGGTAGAGCTGCAAGTTTCGGAGCGGATCGGGACGCCGGCGACTGTGGGTTGGCGGCGGCCACTGATCCTGCTGCCGAGTGATTGGACGACGTGGGACGAACGGCAGCGACGAGTCGTGCTGGCGCACGAGTTGGCGCATATCCTTCGCTGGGATTTTCTGACGTCGCTCGTGAGTCAGATCGGCGTGGTGCTCCATTTCTATCATCCGCTGGTGCATTGGTTGAACTGGCGGCTGCGTTTGGAGCAGGAACTGGCCGCTGACGCGCTGGCGGCTCCTGCAGCCGGTGGGCAGAGGGCGTATTTGCGGGTGTTGGCCGACATGACGCTGCAGCAGCATGCCCCGTCGCGCCTGCATCCGGCGCAAGCCTTTCTGCCGAGTCGCGGAAACTTCATGAGGAGAATTGAGATGCTACAAGATCAACGGGTGTCACAAAAATTGTCGGTGGTGAGACAGGGGGCAGCTTGGGCCGTGCTGAGCGCGGCGGGGCTGTTGATCTTGGGCCTGCGGGGTCCGACTCTGGTGGCCGAGCCTCCGAGGCCGGAAGCTGCGCAGGGGAAGCAGGAGGCGTTGGCGGAAGAGGCTCGAAATGAGCAAGCTCGCGCCGCGGAATTCGATCTGTCGTATGTAGCTGCCGATGCGGTGCTGGTGGCAGGGGTGCGGCCGGCGGCGTTTTTGAAACAAGCCGGCCGTGAGCCATTGGTGCAATTTGTCGATGAGCACGTTGGCCTGACACAGATGTTTCAGCGTTCGGCGACGGAGATTGAGCAGATCGTGTATTTCCAGCGGTCGTCGGAGCTTGGCGATCGACCACTCGTCAGTCTTCTCGATGGCCCCGGCGATTTTCCGAATCTCGTGATTCGATTTTCTGCTCCGTACGAACTTCAGGATGCCATTGCCAAATTGCTCCCTCCCCACGTCGAGATCAAGAAACAGCAACGGGGTAATGCGGTCTACCATTCGGTCGAACATCCCATTTCCGGAACGATGTCTTTTTTTCAACCGAATGACCGGACGGTGGTGATTTCACCGGAATCGTGGGTCGTGCATTTGATCGACAATCCGCCGGAAAATGGCGAAGGATTTGCCAGGGATGCCACGTGGTTTGCGACCTGGCAAACCGTGGAAGGAACGCATGCAGCGGTTCTGTTCCATACCGTGGCCATTCGAGAACGACAGGGACAACGTTTTTGGCGCGGATTGGAGCCATTGGGATTGATCGGTCCCATCTGGGAAAAGACGGCGAGCGTTGCCGCGGGCATTACATCGGACGAACGGTTAACGATTCGTTCGCTGGCGGCCAGTGACTCCCCGGAAGGCGGGGAAGCGGTGCAAGCAACCGCTCAAGCACTCTTGACGCTGGCGAAGAATTGGGCTGACGCGAATTTCGAGCAATTTCCACAGTCGGAGGAGTTCAAACGTCTGGATGAGATGCACCGGCAACATCTAATGCTGATGATCGAAATTGCCACGGAGTTGTTGAAAAACGCGACCATTGAACGGGACGACCAACAGGTGCGGTTCGAAACGGGCGCGAAGAGTTCCAGCGATCAGTTTTTAAGACTCATCTCACTCCCGGTGCGTCAGTCGCAAATAGCCGCGATGCGCACAGTCGCCCAGAATCACCTGCGGCAAATCGGATTGGCGTTTCACAGTTACCATGATATCCACGGCCGATTCCCTCCGGCCGTTCTGACCGGGCCCGACGGCAAAACGCCGTACAGTTGGCGGGTGGAGTTGTTGCCGTTACTGGTCGATCGAGGAATCGGTGTACCCCGATTGCCACGCGATGCGAGCGACGAAGAACTCCGAGCAATTTGGCACCAGGCGATCGAAGACCTGGGGTATCGGATGAACGAACCGTGGGAGAGTGAGCACAACCGCAAATTCCTAGCCGAAAAAATGCCCGACGTTTACCGGCACCCGTTGGCGGAGGGCGACTCGAGGTCGGCGGCCTTCTTCGCGCTGGCCGGCGGAGTGACGGTCTTTCCCAACGGCGAGGGAAGTCGCATGATCCAGATCCGTGATGGCACGAGCTTCACGATCATGCTCGTGGAAGCGAAGCGGGAGATCCCGTGGACGAAGCCGGAAGACATTCCCTACGATCCCGAAGAGGATCTGCCGGAGTTCGGCTTGTTCGACGGCGGATTCCTCGCTTTGTTTG
>JBJHCD010000240.1:0-3182 GCA_050485845.1 Pirellulaceae bacterium
TTTCACCTTCGACCATTTCGATGGTTTGCAGGGAACCAAAGTGGATTTCCGATGATTCTCCCGTGGCGCGGAAGACGCTGTTGGTTACTCCGGGAATTAGTCGATAATGTGTCGCGGAGGGGAGCGATAACCGCCCACCATTGTCCACCGTCAAACTTGCGCCGTCTGCCCGTGTCACTTCCTGGAAGATGATGTCGACCCCTGAAACGATAACCGTCGTTTTCTCAATGTCTGTCAGCGACGCGAAGTTGTGGTCGACACCGCTTAGCTGCAAGCGCCCATCTATGAGCGTGGCAATCTGCTCGATCGGTAACGTCCCCGTACCATCGAGCAGGATCTCCACCCCACTCAGCGAGGTCAGTGCCGGGGCCGCGATCTCCCCTCCGTTCCTGGCGATCAGCGCCGAGTAACCGGTGGTGCTGGACCAAAAGACGGAACTACGATCGTGAAATCTCTCAAGGCGCGCCAGATCGACACGGCTGCCGACCCCATCTGAAGTGATCCGAACTCCGCGGCCCGTCAGATTTCCAACCTCGCGGTCCACGATCTCCACCACGCTGCTCAAGTCGACCACGCCACCCGCCTGTGCTTCGATCAAGACATGAGCATTGTGCCCGGTGGCACCCGTGAGCGTTTCCACGCTGCCCAGGTCCAGCACGCTTCCCGAACCAGTAGCCCGAAACGTTACCGACGCATTGGCACCTCGACCATGCGCATAGCTCGTGGCCGACGGAAGCGATAACCGGGCACCGTCGGAAACAATCAGGTTGGTGCCGTCGATCGTTGATGCCCCCTGAGCCACGAACTCGACGCCGGCACCAACCACCGAAAGAGTTTTACCAGGGTCAACCGAGAATGCCCCGGAAACGTCAATCGAACCGGCCGATAGTCGCAGCGAATCCGAAAGTGCAAGGCTCTTGACGGTGACCGCATCGGGACTGTCGTAGACAATCGTCACGTTTCCCGGTGCATCAATCGTCACGTCGTCATCCGGGCCGGGAAGCTCGTTCGTGCTCCAGTTGAGCGGATTGTTCCAGAGAAAGTCTCCGCCACCACCATCCCATGCCACCGCCGCCAGTACACGCCGCTCCTCCAGTTGCTCCAACAACAACCGGCGAGGACGAGACGACAGGAGCGGACGACGGCGCTCCCGCGCCTTCCAACGGCAAAGTATCTGACGTGACATCGGTACTCCTGATCCTGCCCGGACCCCGTCCCGGCCATTTTCATGATGAATCCACGAAACGAAGCGGTTCCGGTCCCGATACGGGACACCGCACGCATGGATTACGGAAAGATCGCGCACATTCTGCGCGGCATTTTTCCAAAAAATGGAATTTTTCTTGACTCAGCCGAAAAGTTCCAAGAGTGGCCGGCCGGGACTGAGTGGCCAAGGACGGCCCGAACGATCGGTCAGGTGAGTCTCCGGAGAAACGCCGAGAGCATGGTAAATCGTGGCCGAGAGGTCTTCCGGACCAACCGGGTCACTCGAGGGATACATCGCCAGATTGTCCGAAACGCCCCACAAGGCGCCTCCTCGAATTCCCGCACCAGCCAACAACACCGAATTGCATCCCGGCCAATGATCCCGGCCACCCTGCGGGTTGATCTGCGGTGTCCGACCAAACTCACCCATCACAACCACCAACGTCTCGTCCAAAAGACCCCGCTCCTCCAGATCATCCAACAACGCCGCGAACCCAACGTCAAACGGCGGGCAAAGCGTCCCACGGAGCAGCGGGAAATGACGCGCGTGCGTGTCCCATAAATCCGCCACGCCCGGCTGATACGTTCGAGTCCAATTCACCGTCACCAACTTGACTCCCGCCTCGACCAGGCGTCGAGCCAACAGGCAACCCTGGCCAAACGGCGACATCCCAAATCGCTCCCGAACCACCGGCGACTCGCCATTCAGGTCGAAAGCCCGAGTCGCTTCGCTCGAGCTGATCAGCTGCAGGGCCTTCGACTGAAACGACGAAGACTGCTCAACTCGAGCGTCAAACGGATGCCGACGAGCGAACGAATCCAGTTGCTCAAGCAACTCGACTCGCCGTCGCAACTCCAACCCTTCACCCGCGGCAAGCTTGCGGAGCGGTTGAAATGCCTCATCCGCCGGGTCGTCCGCGATGAACATCGGGTCGTGGCCACTCCCCAGAAACCCCGCGAAGTAACCGGGGAAGATATGTCCCAGCGGAATCTCCAACCCCGGCGAGTTGAGGCTGATTCCCGAGGGGAGAGGACTGCCGCTGGGGCGAAGCTTCTGCATCACCGCGCCGAAACAAGGAAAATCGTCCGGCGCATTCATCGGATTGGTCTCCGGCCGCCGATGGCGATGGCCGGTCATCATGTAATGCATCGCGATCGTGTGCGTGCTGTCGGGGTGAGTTACGGAACGAATCAAGGCGAACCGATCAGCACGCTCCGCAATCCGAGGAATCAAGTTGCCAAACTGAGTTCCAGGGACTCGGCTGGCTATCGGATAACATTCCCCCCGCAACTCGACCGGCGCCCGAGGCTTGAGATCGAACAAATCTTGGTGGGGCTGGCCGCCCCACATGAAGCAGAGGATACACGACTTCGCTCGGCCAAACGATCCAGTCCGACCAGCCGACGCCCGGTCGGCATCCGCCGCGGCCCGGCCCGCCAGCAAGTCCGGCAAGCCCAAGCCCGCCGCGCTCAGAGCCCCCACGCGCAACCACTCACGCCGTGAAACAGATCGTTCGTTTCGCATCGCAAGACCACTCCCACTTCCGGCCGGATCATAACAACCGCACCCGAATTCTACCCCAACACCAGCTCCATTGCAGCCCAAATGCGCCGGCCAGGAACGACCCCCTGGGCGGGGCCACGCCGAATGGATTGGAAACGGTTATCGGGATCATCCCGTGTCCTTTCCACGGATATCGCGAGAGTTCGACGTGGTGTCGCGGAAAAAAAACAAAACGAAAACGTGATTTCTACTTGACAGTTCGCCAACCAATCCATATCGTCTACATAAATAGACGACGCGAGAATTCAAGGGCTGGGAGCCGACCAATGGGACGATCACCTTCGAAGTATCCAACCGAGTTGGAATTGCAGATTCTCAAGGTCCTCTGGTTGCAGTCGCCGCGCCTGGCGCGCGACGTCCAGGCGGCACTTGCCGAGGAAGGTCGGGAACTCGCCAAGACCACGGTCATCAC
>JBJHCD010000240.1:3192-7734 GCA_050485845.1 Pirellulaceae bacterium
GTCATCACCACGCTGAACACAATGGTCGACAAGCGCTACTTGCAGCGAACCCAGCAAGGAAATACCTACCTCTTTTCGCCCCGGATCACGGAAACCGAAGTCGCTCGGCGAGTACTCGGCGACGTTGTCGACCGTGTCTTCGACGGATCGACTTCCGCTCTGCTGTTGAAACTATTCGACGTGAAGGAATTCGACCAAGAGGAACTAAAGGACTTGCGCCGAATCATTAATCGCCGATTGAAGGAGACGTAATCCTCCTCGGCACCCCATCGAACCTGTTACCGCGCGGGGAGCCACCACCCCTTGGGAGCGAGCTGATGATTGATATCGAATGGCTTAACGGATCACTGTCGTTGCGATTGGCCATTACGCTGCTGCTATTTCTCTGGCAGGGTCTCGCCATCGCCATCCTGGCCTCGGTCGCTAGTCGCTGGTTCGCACCGCTTGGCGCCCAAGTGCGGTACACAATCCACGTTTGCGCTTTGATCATGATGTCCGCATGCCTTCCAGTGACTTTCTTCATGATTGATGTCTCGTGGGCAGAGCAAGTACGCTCTCGGGACAGGATCGCCATGGATGCTCGGCAGACACCAATTGGCCCCGGATCGCCCCCCGATATGCTCCTCGGATCCAGACCGCCGAACCATGGGCGAATCGACCAGACTGCACTCACCGAGCTGGATCGGCCACCAAACCGTAGTCCGGTCGAGGAATCCGGCGACACGGGCCGAGCGGAAAACCGCCGGGAGCACGAATCAGCGGAAAACCTCAGCGCCGGAGCCCCTATCGAAAACAGCCTTCCGCCAAACTCACGCCCCGATGGGTCAGCGGATGGGGCCTTCATCATCGGTGGCGCGGGATTCCACTCAATTGGTCCCACCCTTGCCGTTGTCGCGCCCTTTATTTCGACCATTTACCTGCTGGGGGTGGCGGGACTGCTGGCACGCCTGGTCGTTGGCCTATGGGGAGGGGAACGCTTGAGGCGAAATGCAATTTCGGTGAATGACGCGAGCCTTGTGACAATGATTCGGCATCAGGCTGAGCGGATGGGCTTGGCACTCGCGCCGACAATCGCCTATTGCGATCGCGTCGCGATGCCCGTCGTTGTAGGCGTGCTGCGGCCCATGATTCTGCTTCCCGCCGCGTTGGTCAGCGGCTTGACGCCCGACCAACTTCAGGCAGTCGTTCTGCATGAACTCGCACACATACGCCGTCGCGACAGCATAATTAATCTGCTGCAGAGGGTGATCGAATCGCTGCTGTTCTTTCATCCCGCCGTTTGGCTGATCAGCCGGCGAATCAGTCGCGAACGAGAACTGGCAGCCGACGATCTGGTGCTGAGGGCTGGGTGGAGCGGCCCCCTATACGCCGATGCGCTGGTCCGCATGGCGGAGCTATCGTCGGCTTTCCGCGCCATGGATCGTGGTGCCTTGCTACTGGCCGCCTCCGGAACTCGAAGCTCGGAGTTCCGCTGCCGAGTCTTGCGGCTCTTGGAATCGGCCGATAGGCCCCAAGTGCGGCTGTCTCGCGGTGGCCTGGCAGCCTTGGTCTTCATCGCCGCGTCTTTGCTCATCGCCCCAGCGATGCTCGCTTGGACCGTTCTGCCGCGAGGTTCCGAACGCCTTCAGCAACAGGAAACGTCGGACCAACCACAAACGCCACCTGAACTCACCCAAGTGGGCGACCAATTGCTCGGCCCGGAACCAGCCGAAGCGGATACCGAAGGTCAGGTCGGTCAGCAGGACGATTCCGAAGTCGGTGATCAGCTGGATCAATACGGCGACCCAATTCCGAAGGGTGCCGTTAGCCGACTCGGTTCGATCCGATTTCGCCCGGCACTCACTTCAGTGCGGGGCGTGTCACTCCAGTTCGTGCCCGACCAGCAACTTCTTGTTGCCCGAGGTCGGGAAGGCGGCGTCGGTCTCTGGGACCCGGTCACCGGCAAGCTGTTGAGAGAGCTGGCACTGGATGGACACGGCATACAGGACTTCCAGCTCACACCGGACGGAACTCATGTTGTCATCCTGGCACTTGCTGCGCCTCGGCCGGACGACCGTGAGTATCGCGTCCGATTGGTTCATTGGAACGTGCAAACAGGCGAGATTACAGCAGAACTGAAGTGGAGTGAACCATTCGCCGAGTTCAGCCAGAAGATGGCCCTCACTCCCGACGGAAAGAGCGTGGCAATCGGCACGGAAAGCGGGCATCTGCGAATACTGGAATTGGCGACCGGCGAAGAGCTGCTCAAGAGGAAGCTCGTAGAGAGTCGCGTATACTCAATCGCTTTCTCCGATAATGGCCAATGGTTGGCCATTGCCGGTCATCAACAAGTCGTACTTTGGAAGTGGCTTGAAGACGAAGAAGCACATCAGCCATTGATTGATCCGCTGGAGGGGCAAGGCGCACTGTCGTTGGCCTTTTCTCCGGACAGCAAGTGGCTGGCGACGGGGCGAGTCGATCGGGGCGGAATTCGAGTTTGGAATGTCGCCACGCGCAAACTTCAGTGGCAAACGGATGTGTCAGACATTGATTATACGGCCGAGCGTATCGAGTTCTCGTTGGACGGCCGCCTGCTGGTCGTGCCGGCCGCGGACCGTGGAGATCGGCTAGAGCTGCGCGATGCCGCGACAGGACGACTGGTTCGCGCCTTTCCAACGGGCGGCGTCCCATTGTCATTTGCGGCGATTTCTCCAGACCAACTTTGGGCCGCCGGGTACGACTATTCGTGCATACTTCATGTCTGGAACCTCCGGGACGGAACACCGCAACATGATCAGTTCGTTGGCCCCCGGCACATGGTGGACTTCATGGAATTCTCGCCAGATGCGAAACGGCTCGTTTCTGCATCGCGGCGATCGGTAATCGGCATTTGGGACACGAAGAGTGGAATTCAACTAGGAGAACTAAACCATCAACTCCATCGCTTGGCGAATCTGGTGATTTCGCCAAGCGGCAAGTATGCAGCCGCAATGTCATACGACAACACCATGCATTTGTGGAGCACGGAAACCGGTCGCGAGCAGCTCATTCTGCCGGGGCATGGTCGATTTGGGACCGCCTCGGCCCATGCGATTGCCTTCCTTCCCGATGACCAGAGATTTGTTTCGTTCGGCAGTGATATGTACCTGCGGACATGGGATATACGAACAGGACGAATGATCGGCGTACATGACCTTCTTCATGACGAGAACTCACACCTGCGAACGAAGGATGGCACGCTCGCTGACTCGGGCCGCAGCTCACCATTGACAGCGGATCCGTTCGTGTCGCAAGCCACCTTCTCACCCGACGGCCGTCGGCTGCTGACCTATCATTCACAAACTCTCACCACCTTTGACGTCGAGACGGGAATGGAAGTTCATCGCGTCGATATACCGAAAGTGGATTGCCTGCGAATTTCTCCCGATGGATCCGTCGTCGTCATGAAGGAGCGGCACGAGTCGGATGAGGAGGACCGCCGACCTACGAGCATCGTCGCGATACGCGATTCAGACTCGTTACGAGTGATCCACAAGATCGTCCCACCGGCGAGCTTCCGATTCGCCAATCAAATTCAATTTACCCCGCAAGGGAATCATTTTGTCATTCCGTCCAATCCGCATTCATTCGACGGCAAAGATCGGCATCTCCTCCATCTGTACGACACTCGTTCGGGAGAATTGAAAGGGACAGGGGCGATGACGCAACGCCCCCGCTCCCTCACCTTTTCTTCCGACGGAACTCGCCTTGCCGTCAGCTACGATGACACAACAATCCTGGTCTGGGATGCCGATCGACTATTCGAGGAAGACGACACGGCAGAATGATGCGCGGGAAGATTGTGGATGGAAGGTTTCGGGATCGTGCAATCCCGACCGCTCGCGCCACGCGTACCAACGTTCCATCATCCACCGCCCCGCGCAACACCCCAACCCCGCACGTCTGTAGCCCGCCGCGCCAGTTTTCAAGTGCGCATTTTGGGTCGATTTCAGAAAGCGACTCGGTAATTCCGGGAGGTTCCATAGGCCAGCCATCGTTTCAACCAATTCCCGTTACTGCTGAGTTCGCTTTGAAACCACACCCCCCTCCCCCGGGGTTCATTCCCCGGGGGCTTGATGACTTATTGGCTACCCCCCTCCCCCTTAAGACTCCTTCCGCGCGAGGAGATGGCCTGGAATGATCCAGCTCTCCGAGCTGATCCCATTGGAATGTTTTCCTTGAGAAGGATTTCCAAGAGGGCCCCCGAGTAGCCGGCAAGTCATTAAACCCCCGGGGTATGAACCCCGGGGGTGAATGGAGACAATAAGCTGTCACCTACTACAACACCCGAAAATGCGCAACTCCAAAACCAGCGCGGCGGGCTACGGACATGCGGGGTCTGCCGTGATGCGCGGGGCGGCGGGTGGTGGGGCGTGTACCCTCGGGCGCCCTGGCTAGCGCGGCGGGCTTATAGTAGCCAACACCCTGGAGCGTCTGCTGGGGAAGGAGTCCCCGGAGCCCACTCCTGGAGCTTGAGGGGACGACTTCCCCGTTCCCGCAGACGCGACCTTTTTTTTCCTGGTC
>JBJHCD010000241.1:0-2030 GCA_050485845.1 Pirellulaceae bacterium
TCCTCACTCTCCCCATGGTGCCCCGCTGTTTGGAGTTCCCTCCAGCGTGAACTGCTCGGCGTATCGAGGAATTGCGACGTCCCACCGGAATTGCTGGTGAATCTTCTCGGCCAGGGCCAGGGCCGCCGATTCCTCACCATGATTCAAGAAAATGCGGCGCGGTGCACGAAGATTTCCGACCCAGCGCAGTAAATCGGCCTGATCGCCGTGGGCGGAGAAGCCGGAGAGCTGCGCGATTCGAGCCTGCACGCGGTAGTTTTGGCCATGGATCCGGACTTCGGACTCCCCATTCAAGATGCGGTGTCCCAACGTTCCCTTCGCCTGATAGCCGACAAAGAGGATGGTCGATTCCGGACGTTCGATATTCTGCCGCAAGTGGTGCTTGATCCGCCCCTCGGTACACATTCCCGAAGCGGACATGATGATGGAAGGTGAGCGGCGTTGGTTGATCGCTTGCGACTCCTTGACGTCCCGGACCAACCGCAATCCGGGAAAGTGCAGTGGTGGTTCGTCCTCCTCCAGACGCTGCCAAGCCTCGTCATCGTAACACTCGGGAAACTGATGAAAAATTTCCGTGACATCCACCGCCATCGGACTGTCGACATAAACGGGAATGCGTGGAATGCGCTCCGCATGCGCGAGGCTGCCGATGTGGTACATCAACTCCTGGGCTCGCTCGACCGCGAACGTCGGTATTACCAGATTCCCCCCTCGACCCACCGTTTCATGAATCAGCTCGGCCAAGCACTCTGGAATCTCCTGGGAACGATCGTGAAGGCGATCTCCATACGTCGATTCGAGCACCACATAGTCGGCATCGGTCAGGAGCGTCGGATCACGGACGATCGGCTTGTTCCACTGTCCGATATCCCCGGAAAATAGAATCCGACACGTCTCCTTCCGCTGCTCGAGGTCGACTTGGACGATGGCCGAACCCAGGATATGCCCCGCGTCATGAAACGTGCCCCGCGCTCGAGGATGAATCTCGAATGACTTGCCATAGGGAATGGGTCGGAGGAGCGAAAGGGTCTTGCGGGCATCCTCGTCCGTGAACAAAGGGACTTCCGGATACTTGCCGCGTCTTCCCTCCTTTTGATGCCGCTTCTTTTTGTAGGCGGCATCTTCCATCTGGATGCGAGCTGAATCGAGCAGCATGACTCGGGCCAATGCCGCCGTGGGAGGCGTGCAGTAGATCGGATGCTGGTATCCCTCGCGGACCAGTCGAGGCAGCAGGCCGCTATGGTCGATGTGGGCATGCGTCAGCAGGACGGCCGCCAATTCTCGAGGTGGAATCAAGCTCGGCTGCCAGTTCCGCTCAAGAAAAGCTCGCTCCTGGAACATCCCGCAATCGACCAGAAACTTCAAGCCCGCCGACTCGACGCAACATCGGCTCCCCGTCACCTGCCGATTCGCCCCCATGAACATCAGCTTCACGAGCTGGATCCTTCGTCGCTTTCCTGACTGTCGGATTCCTGACTGTCGGATTCCAAGGAACTTGCATCTCCATCGCTCGGCTCTGGAACTTCTTCAGCTTCTTCCGATTCTTCACTGGTTGCTGATTCTGCTTCTTCTGCCTCCTCAACGTCCGCTGCTTCCGCTTGCTCGGCGTCGTTTCCTTCATCGGCTTCGGGAGTTCCTCGCAGGGCATTCTGGCCACGTCGAGCGAACTCGATCGCCTCGGCCACGATACGCGCCATTTCCTGCGGAGCGTGGAATCCCCCGGAGTTTTCGGCCTCCACGAAATCGACATAGAAGCTCGCCTTTCGCTGATACTGCCGAGCGGCATCGAGCCGATCTTCGCTCACGCCGTTTTCCTGGGCCGCGTTGATGTCGTCAATCAGCTCGACCAGAGCGTCCAGGGCAATCTCCACCAGCCGATGATGCCGATCCTGGGTCGTTTCGGCCCGAGCGAGAAGTTCCGCCTCGGGAACCTTATGGCAAGTCTGGCAAGCGTTGTTGATGTTCAGCAGTGGGCTGCGGACATGGTGATCGCTGATCTTCATCGCCCCGACTCGCTTGTAGGGCATGTG
>JBJHCD010000241.1:2040-7732 GCA_050485845.1 Pirellulaceae bacterium
ACTCACGCCGGCTCGAGCATGCACTCCCTCGGACCAGACTTCAAACTCAGGATGCTGGGCCTTCAGCATCGGGGCTCCCGTCTCTTCATGGATCCAGTCGTGGAACTCCGCTTCGTCGAAATACTCCAGAATTTCTTCGACTTTGGTCCCCTTCGACCAGGGATAGACCAACCGTTTCTCTTCGCCCTGAAAGTAGTACTCGACGTGGCACTGAGCACAAACGAAGCTCCGCATTTCCTGCCGAGTCGCCATGGTGTGAACATCGTAGTTCTCGATACCCTCCGCCGCCTTCTTGGCTCGAATACCCTCCTCGAATGCCGGCCGAGTGATCCGTAGCCGCATGGTGTCCGGATCGTGGCAGTCGATGCAGCTGATCGGATGCTTCACATGTTCCACTGCTTCGTGATACGGCATCGTATTCAGCTTGTCGAACCCGGCGGCGATGTCGCCATCGCCAAGTGTTTTGCTGGCGACATAAACCGACGAATGGCAGTGGAGGCAGGTTCCGGGCTGGGGAACTTGCTGCCGACCGGTGAAGAGCTGATCTTCCAGCATGTAGGCATGACCACGCGCCTCGCGAAAATCCCGAGCAAAGGCGTATCCGGCCCACATGCGTTTCAACTGCGGGAGCATTTCCAGCTTGCTGCGGGAAGTCACCTCCCGCGGATCTTCCGGAGTTGGATCGCGCGGAAGGGCCTCACTGCCCCCGTATCGCGTTCGCACCATGTCGACGGTGCGGATGTAGTCGTCGTACTGCAGGGGAAAGTTCTTTCCCCAAACCTCGGCGTCTTCCGTCTCGTCCGTCAGTTCCACCACTCGGAAAAATGGATTCCTCGCCTCCTGACGACGCTCAAAGATGTTCATCAACAGGGCCGTGGTGGAAAACGTCGCAATGGCCGCGACCAGGACCAGCAGTACAAGCGGAAGTCGTGACATCAAAAGAAATCTCCCGAGTATCAATCGTCAATCTGGTGGCTGGCCACCAACAAACATCCATGGGGGTAACTCGACACCGTCGCCCGGCCGCCTAACGTGGATGCCCCACGTCGCGATGACAGCGGATGCAATCCAACTGCTCGACCAGGCCATGTCCTGCCAGTTGATCCACGGCATGGACCATCTCGCCATGACATGACCGGCAAGCGTTTTCCGTAATCCGGCGATTGTAGGGCGTAATTTGAATCGGTTCGGGAAAGTCACCCGTGGTAAAGGCCAACGAGTGAAAAAAACCATTTCTTCCCTTGCAGTAAAGTTTCGCGATCTGACCCTCGTGCGGAGCGTGACAATCATTGCACTTCGCGACCGAGCGATGGGAGGAGTGCAGCCAAGCGTCGTAATGCGACTGCATGATGTGGCAGTTCGCACAGACCTGGGCATCATTGGAAAAGTAGGAGGCCCCTTGAGCATAGTGAAAGGTGTAGGTCCCCATGCCCGCCGCCATCCCCATCAGCAGTGCAAAAGCCAGGGTGAGCCAGCCGAGCCCTCGCAGAATCATTCGCCGACCCCTCCCATGGGCCGCGGTCTCTTGATCTTCCTGAGCGGACATTCCTGTTTCCGTCGGCAATGAGTGTTGCGTGTTCATATCCATTTCCGCCGAGCATACTGGTAGAGAACAAGGGCGTCAAATCGTGCTAACGGGAATTGATCTTCCAGAAGCCCCACCCCACGCCGCCGATCCCTCGGCCCCATCTTCAATCGCCGCGTCTTCCGTCGGCCCACATTCCGTCGCCTCAACTTTTATCGCCTCAAGTTTCATCGGGCAAAATCCCTTCGGCTCAAATCCCTTCGGCTCAAATTCCTTCGGCTCAAATCCCTTCGGCTCAAATTCCTTCGGCTCAAGTTCCCGTCCTCCTCCGCTCCAGCCGTCCGGCCAGCCAGGAGCGTTTCCAGCGGTCGGCACACACGGCCAGCAGAATGACCGATCCGAGCACGATTCGCTGCGTGTAACTTTCGATGCCTGTCAAGTTCATGCCATTCTGAATCACCGCGATGATGAACGCCCCGATCAGTGTCCCGAAGACTTTTCCTCGCCCCCCGGCCAAACTGGTCCCTCCCACGACGACCGCGGCAATCACGTACAGCTCGTACATCTGGCCGTAATTGGGAGAACCACTCTTCAGTTGCGAGGCCATGACCACGCCACCCAGCCCAGCCAAGACTCCGGAACTGACATAGGCCAGTAGCAGCACTCTCTGAACGGGGACGCCCGAGAGGCGGGCTGCTTCGATGTTGCCCCCCACCGCGTAGAAGTAGCGCCCGAGTGGTGTCCGAGTCGTCAAGATATGGGCCGCCACATAAAGCATCAGCATCAGGATCGCCGCATTGGGAAGCTGAAACAGCGTCGATCCCCGCCCCAGCCAGACGAAACTGGCCGGGACCTGCGAAATCGACTCGCCACGACTCAGCGAATAGGCCGTTCCTCCCGCCACCAACATCATTCCCAAGGTCACGATGAAAGGAGGGATCTCCAGCCGAGTCACCATCAATCCGGAGAAGGCTCCGACCGATCCCGTCAGGGCGATTCCCGCCAGGCAACAGAGGACCATGCCTCCCGGCGTGGCGTCGAGGCCCCCAGCCACGTCCCGGATCAGCAAAGTTGAAGTGACGGCGGACAAGGCGATCAAGCTCCCGACCGACAGATCGATGCCCGCCGTGATGATCACCAATGTCATGCCGATCGCCACGATGGCAATCACCGAAATCTGGTTCGCGATGTTCAGCAAGTTGTCTCGCTTGAGAAAATCAGGCCACCAGTAGGGCTGGGGCGAGAGGATCTGCGTGGAGGCAAACCGGGGTGATAATTCGGCCAAGTTCGCGAAGACCAGCCAGGAAGAGGCTGGGCGAGTACAGGCGATCACATCCAGCAACTCGCCCTCCTCCCGCAAACGGTCCAATTCTCGGCGAGCGTCCCGAGGTTGACCACGCACCGTGGCCGCAATCCGGTTTCCCGACTCGGATAGCTCCTCTTGGAGCCGGCGAGCAAATAGTTCGTCCTCCGCGGATTCCCCGGCGACAACCAGAACCGTGACGGGTTGGTCGAACCGAGCAGAGACTTCGCGAGCCACCTGGCGAGCGGCGGCGTCGCCGGAAGGATACTGCCGGTTCAGTGTCAGGATACTGAACAGCACGCCTAAACCAAGCAGCACGGAAGCCATGCCGTAGTCCGACCAAAGTCGCGGAAAAAAGGCAGTAAGGATTCGCATTGGTCAGCGGACGAGTGGCAACGAGGAACGTGGGAAGTCGAGGAGACGTTGAGTCTGGATAAGTCTGGATAAGTCTGGATAAGTCTGGATAAGTCTGGATAAGTCTGGATGAGTCTGGATGAGTCTGGATGAGTCTGGAGCTTCTGAGAGAAGTTCACGGCCGGCTTGGGGAGAGCCCCCATTCGTCCGAGCACCAGGCCGCTAGGGAACGTCACCCTGCCGAATGAGGCGAGTTGGAATGAGGATCTCCGGTGGAAGCTCCTCTCCCTGATAATGCTTGACAATGCTGTTGACGACTTCGATTCCCATCTGGTCGGGGAATTGAATCGGGTCCGCGTAGATCTTGCCGTCCCGGATCGCCTCGAGCCCCTCCGGTTGGCCGTCGAATCCGACGATGACAATTTGGTCGGCCTTTCCCGCCTTTTCCAGGGCCGCTCGCGCCCCCAACGCCGACGGGTCATTGATGGCAAAGATTCCGGACAGATCGGGATGAGCCTGCAACACGTCCTCGGTTGCCCGGTAACCATGATCCTTTGAACCTCCCGCCTCGAGTTCCGTTACGATCTCGATTCCACCGCCACCCTCCGCTTGATGTTCCTGGATGACCTCGCGAAACCCTTGCACGCGTAGCCGGCACGACTCGGCCTGCTTGAAGTGCAGGATGGCGACCTTTCCACCTGCTTCCCCCAGAGCCTCGATCATGGCACGTGCCGCCTCGCGTCCCCCTTGCACGTTGTCGGTTGCAATCTGGCAGGCGATCTCGACTCCCTCTTCCAGACAGGGAATATCGACCGTGAAGACCGGAATCCCGGCCCGATTCGCCTCTTGGATCACCGGGACGATCGACTTCGATTCGCAGGGGCTCAGCACAATCGCCGCCACCCCTCGGACAATGAAGTCCTTCACCTGGTTGCTCTGCTTGGCCACGTCTTCGTCGGCGCTGACCACGATCGTCTCATAACCATACTTGGCTCCCTCCGAACGGATGTGGTCGCCAATGACTTTGAAATGAGGATTCTTCAGGGTCAGCACGGAGACGCCGATCACCCCGCGAGACTCGCCGGATGCCGAGCCACTTCCTGCTTCGGACGACGAAGGGGCACCTCCATCCCGCCCGCAACCAGCCAGCAGCATGGCTCCGGCCAGCAACCCGATGGCGAGGGCCGCCCCCCACCGTCCGACGTTGGTTCGTCCCGAGCGTTTCCCCTCGTCCCTCTGTGTGCGTATCCCAGCCATCGCCTCGAGTGACATGCCTTCCCCTTCGTCGCTAATGCCGAATTCTGATGGTCGAATTCTGATGGTCGTACTTCCTGGATCCCGATTGCGGCTCTTCATGCATGGCACTCGACATCGCGTGTGCCGGGACCGACGCCCCCATTCTATCACAAGGGGGGCCGATCCGTTGATTGTCGGCCCCGGATCGGTCCACGACCGGACGCCCCCTCCAAGCTCCGTCGGTGATTTCCAAGTTGGAACCGAGTACATTGACGTTCCACGCTACGGTCCCTTCACGCGGCAACTCGAGGCCAACTCCCCATGAACCGGGACTTCCCGCCGATAGACGAGACGAAATATCCGACCGAGAATGGCGCCGAAAACGGCACCGAAATTCTCGGCGATGGCAAGCAGAGGGATCGACAGGGAGACAATCCCGATGCCCAACCGAGCAGGACCCATTGTCGGTTCTGGGTGATCGGTTGGACGACGCTGCTGGCGGTCTTGCTCTACCTGGACCGTTTCTGCGTTTCGATCGCCGAACTCTATATCCAACAGGATCTCGGGCTCACCGACGTCCAGATCGGCTGGATGCTGAGTGCCTTCTTCTGGACCTACGCGCTGGCCCAAGTTCCTTCGGGTTGGATGACCGATCGACACGGCGCTCGAATCATGATGACCATCTATGTCCTGGCCTGGTCGGCTTTCACGGGACTTCTCGGCATCGTCCAAGGATTCATGTTGTTGTTGCTGTTGCGGTTCGGCTTCGGACTGGCTCAGGCCGGGGCGTACCCCACCAGCGCGGTCATTCTCAGCCACTGGGCACCGGTGACCAGCCGAGGAATGGCCAGCAGTATCGTGTCACTTGGTGGACGAGTTGGCGGAGCGATTGCCCCGATTCTTACTGCCCTGCTGATTGTGATGTTCGTCCCTCTCTCCACGCCATCCGAATTCACGGCGGCCGACCTTCTCCAACCGACTCAATTTGCCAACCGACTGGTGGAAGACTCCAGCTTCTCCGCCGCGGACGAAGAGTCGATTCCCGCGGACTCTCCTCGCCGGTTGGCTTGGTGGGTCTGGAACGAGCTTTCCGAGACAACTCGAGCGGAACTGCGATCGCTCGCTCGCGGACCGGTGGCTGGAAGCGAGAATGACCTGGAAAGCGACCTGGAAAACTTGGTTGAGAAACTGAATCAACTTCTATTGCGACGGGAGTTGTCCGAACACCCCGGAGTCCCGATCGAAAAGCTACCTCACGAGGGGCAGCGTCTGAT
>JBJHCD010000242.1:0-7729 GCA_050485845.1 Pirellulaceae bacterium
ACCCGAATCCACCTACCCCTGAAACCGAAAAACGCCGCACCAAGAAGCACCCACTCTCGAATCTGATTCTTTTTCATGGGGTGTCAATTCCTCATTGGATCTCAGTTTGCCCGGCGTGCCGGACAAGGTCATCCCCCGACATGGAACTCGACCAGGGAGAAGAACGGTTGCCTGATTTGCCAGAATTGCCTGATGCACCCGAAGAAAACGCCTCGCGGAACCCTCGCGAAATCATCTCGATTGTCATTCCCGTCTTCAACGAACAGGATAGTCTGAAGACGTTGTATGATGAGATTCAGCAGGTAGCGCGGCGTGAAGGCTATTCGTTTGACATTGTCTTGATCGACGACGGTTCGACCGATGGTTCGTGGGAGACGATTCAGGAGTTGGGGAGACAGGATGCGTCGGTGCAGGGGATTCGCTTTCGCCGGAACTTCGGCAAGGCGGCGGCCCTGAGTGCCGGATTCTCGGCCGCTCGAGGTCCGATTGTCTTCACGATGGACGCCGACTTGCAGGATGACCCCGCGGAAATTCCCAATTTCCTCCAGGCTTTGGACCAGGACCTGGATGTCGTCAGCGGCTGGAAGAAGGTCCGGCACGACCCCTGGCACAAGGTGGGTCCTTCTCGCGTCTTCAACCGCTTGATCGGCTGGCTGACGGGCGTCCGGCTTCACGACCATAACTGCGGGTTCAAGTGCTATCGGCGGGAAATCTTTGACGAAGTTCGGCTCTACGGGGAACTCCACCGATTCGTCCCCGTGCTCGCTGCTGCTCGGGGCTGGCGGGTGGGCGAGTTGGTTGTGCAACATCGGGCACGTGAGTTCGGCCGGTCGAAGTACGGCTTTGAGCGGTTCATCAAGGGATTTCTCGACCTGTTGACGGTGTACTTCCTGACGGGCTTTCGCCAACGCCCTCAACACTTGCTGGGGACCTTGGGCCTATGTAGTTTTCTGGGTGGTTTGGCCGGCTTGACGTATCTGTCAGTTTACTGGCTGTTGGCCCAGCTGAATCCCGACTGGAATCTGGTCCCCCTGCATCAGCGTCCCGCCCTGCTGTACAGCCTCGGCTTTCTCCTCCTGGGAGCCCAATTCATGTCGATCGGTTTTTTGGCGGAGCTGATCACTGCCTATCTCGGTCGAAGCTCCGACACCTATTCCGTTCGCGAACGACTCCCGGACCGGACGACGGGCCAGAGCTTGTGAGGTTCGTGATGTTAGACGTCCTTAACTGGTGAAAGCGGTTCGCGTGAGTCTCTCGGAACATCAAGTCGATTCGGCACGTCCCCCTCGCTGGCAGCAAGCGATTTGCTGGGGCTTGATCTTTCTCGCGTTGGCGACGATCAGCTACCGCTTGATGCTGGTTCGTTCGAGTAGCGGTAGAACGCCGATGCTGAGCGCCAACGACCGCAGTCGCTGGGCCACGGTTCGAGCGTTGGTGGATCATGGAACGTACGAATTGGACGAGGTGATTTTTCGGGGGAGCCCCGAGCAGCGGAATAGCGCCTGGTATTCCATCGACTTGGTGCGGCACCGGGGGTGGGATGGAAAGGAGCATTACTATTCCAGCAAACCACCCTTGCTGGCAACTCTGCTGGCCGGCAAGTATTGGGTCGTGCAGCAATTGACCGGAATGACTTTGCGATATGACATCTTCCCCGTGATCCGCATATTGCTGTTCACGACGAATATCCTGCCTTTGTTTTTCTATTTCGTCCTGCTGAAGCGGTGGGCGGAAGACTATACATCGCGGCCCTGGAGCCGAGTTTATTTGATGGCGGCGGCGACCTTCGGGACGCTCATCACGCCGTTCGCGGTAACTCTGAGCAATCACCTTCCGGCGGCCATTAGCGCCCTGGTCGCCACGTACCTTGCCATTCGTATCTTTCGTGGGCAATCCGAGTCGGTGTGGAGCTATTTCTTCTGTGGAATGGCCGCCGCGTTCACGGTGGCCAATGAACTGCCGGCCCTGGCTTTTGCGGCCCTGCTGTCATTGTGGCTGATCGTCTTGCGACCTCGCCTGACGCTTCTGGCTTATCTTCCCGGCGCGGCGGTCGTTGCCGCCGCGTTCTTCGGCACGAACTACCTGGCACATGGCACCCTGCGTCCAGCGTACGCGCACCGCTCCGACGGCCCGGTCCTGGCACGTTTGGAACTCGCCCCTCCATGGACGAACGATCGAGTGGTGGAGGAATCAGCGCCGGTGACCGAGGAGGAACGGGCGGCCTTGACCGAAGTCGGCGTGACGGTCTCGCCGGAAGCTCTCTGGCAAACGCGAGTCACCGGGGAGGGCTGGCAGCTTTGGGATCCGGTCACCGAGCAGCGATTTGCTTGCAGTTGGGAAGGGGACCAACTGGAAGTTCGTCGTTGGGGGCAGTGGTACGAATACGAACGGAGCTATTGGCTGCCGAACGTGAAGCAGGGGGTGGACCGAGGGGAGCCGAATCCGTGGATTTACGCCTTCCATGCGCTGCTGGGACATCATGGGATTTTTTCGTTGACCCCCATCTGGTTTCTCAGTCTGTGGGGTGTCTACTGGGCCTGGAAGGAGTCCCCTCCGGTTTCTCGATGGACGATCATGTCGATCGCCCTGGTGACGGTTGTCTGTCTCGCGTTCTATCTGACCCGTCCGCAGATCGACCGTAACTATGGGGGGGTGAGTTGCGGGTTACGGTGGATGATCTGGCTGACTCCGTTGTGGCTGTACTGCATGCTTCCGGGACTGGATCGAATCTTCGCTCGCCGATCCCTCATCATCCTGGCTTGGCTCCTTTTGGCGGTCAGTGCGTTTTCGGCCTGGTATCCGGCACTGAACCCCTGGTCGCACCCCTGGCTATTCGAGCTGTTCGACCATTTCGGCTGGATCCGAATTGCCTAAGCCGCAGGGTGCACGATCCCAGAACCCAAGCGGTGTGCCGCTGAAATCCCAAGACACCCGTCCCTCCGCAGCGAACATCAGGTGTCCCGGGCCACAAGATGCCGGTATGGAGACTGAGCCCCCCGCAGGGGAAGATAAAGGTTTTTTTCTCGCCACTACTTCCCGAGAGGGGCAAGAAAGTTGCATCGTCCTGGGAATGACCGTATGATGACGCAACCAACTACGAGGGAGTGTTCGAACCTGAGTTGGTTTGTTGAATTGGTTTTCTTTCTCGTCTCAGCGGCCCACGGTGGAAGGAGATACCGTCATGCCTCATTCTACCTACTTCGTCCAAGAATGCCCGACGTGCGGCCGAACGCTACGAGTTCGAGTTGAGTATCTCGGGAAGTCGGTCCGCTGCCAGCACTGTGGCGCGGGCTTTCACGCTACCGATCCATCCATGGGAGACCCCTACATCACCGAACCCCCGGAATCGATTATGGCTCGAGTCAACCAGCTTCTCGCCTCCGGCGGGGAACTCAATCCGTAGCGCGCGGAATCCGTCTTCCGGTTCCGGTCCGCGGAGATCGGGACACCTGAACGCTAGACCGTTCCGCTTAGTTTCTCCAGGTCCTCAAAGAAGCGTGGGTAAGTCTTCTCCACGCAGCCTGGGTCCAAAATAACAACCCCCGGCAGGCGGAGCCCGACCAGAGCCAGGCTCATCGCCATGCGATGATCGCGATACGTCGCAATTTCCGCTCCTCGCAAAGTCGCCGGCGTGATTCGCAATCCGTCGTCCAATTCCTGGACATCCGCCCCCAATTTTCGGAGTTCCCGGGCCAAGTCGCCAATCCGGTCGGTTTCCTTGTGGCGAATGTGGGCCACGCCCCGAATCGTGGTCGGACCTTCGGCGAAAAGAGCCACGGCGGCCAGTGTCTGTACCGTGTCACTGATTCCGTTCATGTCGACGTCAACACCCCGCAGCGAGCCACCTTGAACTCGCAAGCCCTCGTCCGTCTCTTCGACTCGGCAACCCATCTGCCGCAGGCAGTCACAAAAGGCGACATCGCCCTGCAAGGCGGATCGATTCAAGCCCCTCACGGTCACATCGCCACCGCTGATCGCGGCCGCTCCCCAGAAGTAACTGGCCGCCGAGGCATCGGGTTCAATTGGATAGCGGGTGGCCTGATAAACTCGAGGGGCCGGCACCGTGAAGTGCCATGACGTCCCCGGCTGATGGGCGGAAAGAGGATGCTGCTCCGCTGTCGCCAGCCTGGCGGTCCCTTCCACCGTCACGCCAAAGGACTTCATGACCTGCAAGGTCATGTCGATGTAGGGCTGCGACACCAACTGGCCGTCGACTGTCAATCGGAGGTCGGACTGAGCCAACGGGGCGGCCATCAACAGACCACTGAGAAATTGACTGGAGATCTCCCCCCGCACTCGAACCTCTCCACCTCGAATCCCTCGCGACTGAATCCGAACCGGGGGACACCCCGTTTGCTGCTCGCTCTGTACGCCTCCCCCCAATTGATTCAGGGGGTCGATCAGGTCCTGAATGGGGCGCTCATGCATCCGAGCGACCCCATCCAACCGGTATTGCCCACCGGTGGCGGCGAGCATCGCCGTGAGGAATCGAATCGTCGTGCCGCTATTGGCGACAAACAGTTCGGCCTCCGAGCAAGGGGGCGCGCCGGCACAACCGCGGATGGTCAGCCGAGTTCGCTCGTCGGACATTTCGATCCCGATGCCGAGTTTCCGCAACGACTCGATCATCACTCGAGTATCTTCGCTGTCGAGTGCTCCGGTCAGTTCGGACGTTCCACGAGCCAGCGCCGCGCAGACCAACGCTCGGTTCGTGATGCTTTTGGAACCGGGTGGACGGATGCTTCCGTGGATCGCCCCGGTCGGCCGTACTTCATACGAATCCCATGTCATGGATGAACCGCAATCTTCCACAAGCTGTTGTCACTGCGAACATAGATGGCATCGCCGGAGAGGGCAGGGGAGGCCTGCACGCGTTCTCCCAGGGGGCTGACGCCGAGCATCTCTCCCTCTTGGTCGTTCCAACGAACCACGACTCCTTCCCCCTCTTTATTGACGACATAGAGTCGGTCACCCAGCAGAATGGGTGTTCCCCAAAACTCTCCCTGCAGGCGGAGTTGCCAGAGGGTCTCACCTGTCTCCATGTCGGCACAGGCCAGCACGCCGACTCGGTTAATCACGAACACTCGGTCCCCCGCCACCACGGGGCTGGCCGCGCCGGGGCGTAATCGAGCGGCATCCCAGACAGGTTGCGGTTTTCCGTTGTCGTCGAAGTGCAGAGTCGTCAAGCGGTCGGCCGCGACAAAGACCACTCGGCGATCATCCAGCACGGGTGACGGGATCGCGTCACAAGGAGTTTCATGACGCCACAGCTCCTCGCCCGTTCGGGGATGATGAGCCGTCAGGCCGCCGGGTGATTGCAGCAACACGGCGGAGCGGCTCCCATCGGCACTCGACCAGGCCGCCGGCGAAGTCCAATTGGCGACTTGCTCGCGGGGGATTTGCCAGCGGGTCTCCCCCGTGGCCACGTCGATTCCGGCGGCGAAGGAATCTCCCTGGTTCTCGATCTGCACGATGACCGTTTCGTCGAGCACGACGGGTGAGCTGGCCATGCCGACATCATTGCCCGCCTTGGGGTAATCATGGGCCAGGCCCCGGTACCAGAGAAGATCGCCATCGAGGGAGAGGCAGATGAGGTCATTGGAAGAGAAGAAAGCGAAGACTCGTTGTCCGTCACTGGCGGGAGTCGGAGCGGCGTTGGCGCTGTCGGGATGCGAGGCCGTGCGGCCGGTTGCCCAGAACTGGCGCTGCCAAAGTCGGCTCCCGGTGCTGGCATCGAAGCAGAGGACCATGATCCGCTCTTGATTGGGTCCATCGCTGGCGGTGACGAAAACTCGGTCACCCACGACGATGGGGCTGGAAGGCCCGCGGCCTGGTAGTTCACTCTTCCAGGCGATATTCGTGCCTTCCTCCACGCTCCAGGAGGTGGGAGGATTTCCCTCGGTGGCCACGCCATTCGCGGAACCTCGGAACTGGAGCCAATCGGCGGCGGCCAGTGGCCGAGTCAGCAGGGGAGGGGAGAGGAAGAGTGAGACTAAGAACAGTAGAGTGGCCAGGCTGATGGCGAGCAGCCGAGCAAAAGTCGAGATGGGGGTGCAAGGGGAATTCGGGAGCTTCATCGGGATCCTCATCAGAAACACTCACGGGGTCGAATGGGGTTTGGTTCGGGAGTGGGTCAAGCAGCGGAAGGTCAGTGCTATGATGCGAAGTATGGATTTCGGGTTGGCATCTTCCAAACTAGCCCGAGGCGCAAGCCGTCGGGATAGCCCTGCGGTAGTCCGCCGCGCAAGCCGTCGGGATAGCCGGTGCCCTCAAACGCTCCATGGGCACCCTCTTTCTTAGCCGGCAAGAAATCACTAGCGGGAACCTGTGTCCCGAACGGGGGTGCCGATCGCATCGCAGACGCGGAGCTGAAAGCTCCAATCCTGAGCCCACGCTTCGGTCTGCTCATTCTGGGCGATCTTGACCAGGATCGAATTCTTTCCTGGCTTCAGTCGGCCCTGACCGATGTACTGATCCAGAAAAGCTCCGGCGTGATAGACGTGATTGGAGACGAGCAGTTCACCGTTCAGCCAGACCTTGTTGGCGTTGATGGAACCGAGCCGCAGTTCGACGTCGCTTGGGGCATCGGCGTGGAATTCGATATGTGCGTAGGCGACGGCCCCCATGGCTTTGCCGAGTGCCTCGTTGAGATCGACCAGTCCGTAGTCGTCGGTGGTCGTATGCTGCTGCCAGGCGACTTCGTCCGTTTTGCCGGCATAGCGCTGGTTGAGCTGGATTTCATTTTCCGGGGGATAGACGGCATCGAAGCCTTCTTTGTCGGTGTTATCGAAGGGCCCGATCAGGTTCCAGGTTCGGATCAGGCCGAGGTGGTCGGCCGGATCGACTTCCAGTTCGGCGTCGCGCAGTCGCTGGGTCAGCGAGCGGACTTGATCGATGTCGCGGGAGGCCTGGAAGGCTTTCTGGAGCAGCTGAGTAAACTCGTCCTGTCGTCCTGCTTTCCGGGCCTCGTCTGCTCGATCGACCAGCCAGTTGACGGCATCCCGGCGGAGTTCGAGGCTGGGGTCATCGACCCAGGTGGGGGTCAGTCGCTCTTCGGCAGAGGGATCGCGTTGTCGGATCAGTTCATAGGCGAACCGTCGTGCTCGGGGGTGCCGTTCGGTATTGGCGAGGAACTGTTCGAGTTCATCGAGGGGGAGTTCTTTTTCGGCTTGTTCACTATTTTGGACGAGTGTTTCCGCGACTCCTCGGATCCAGTTCAGGGCCAGCGGATTGGCATCATCCATGGCGGCCAGGACGGGGACGAGGTGGGAGGCGTCGAGTTTCTGGAGTTGTCCGGCCGCCTCGATTGCCTCCCGATGTCCCTCCCCTTCCGGCCCCACGGCCCGAATAGCCGCCAGTGCGGGGGATATTTCCGACGCGATGAGAAGGGCGGGCTGCAATGATATCAACGACAGGAGGGCGATGATGGGGAGCGCGACAATGAGCGGCCGCACGCTGCCAATCCGATCAGCGATGGCCGACTTGTGGTTCCGGCGGTTGCCGTTAACCGACTGACAGGAAGGACGATTGCGGCCTCGTTTCGTCCTCGGCTCGTTCCCTGCTTGTTTCATGCTCAACTTTCCTCAGCTCACGCTTCGCCTGGGATGCGAACATCCCTGCGGGTGGGTGTAACTTCACGACGCCCGAGCATTGTAGCCGACCAAGAGTGCGTGAGAAATGAGAGACCATCGTGCTGGCCGATGGGCGATGCATGTCAAGAGTTGTACAT
>JBJHCD010000243.1:0-3077 GCA_050485845.1 Pirellulaceae bacterium
CCGTAGTCCAAGCCGGAATGATGTATTTCGGTTCGTCGGTCAATGATCGAGTAACCGCGCTGAATGTCGAAACGGGTGAGGAGGAGTGGCACTTCCACGCGGAGGGACCGGTTCGCGTCGCCCCGGTGGTCTGGCGAGATCGCCTCTTCTTTGGGTCCGACGATGGGCATCTGTATTGCCTGAGGTCCGACAATGGTCAGCTCATTTGGAAATACCGCGCCGTCCCCTCTCGTCGGATGGTCCTGGGCAACGGCCGAATGATCTCTGTCTGGCCCGTGCGAGGTGGCCCGGTGATTGCCGATGACGTGCTCTATTTTGCCGCCGGAGTTTGGTCATTTGAGGGGACGTTTGTCCAGGCACTGAATCCGGACTCTGGGGAGGTGATCTGGGTGAACGACCGGGCGAGTCATCTTTATGGACAACATCCTCACGACGCGAAGGCTTTCGGAGGATTGGTTCCCCAAGGCTATCTTATTGTGGCTGGCGATGAGCTGATCGTTCCTTGCGGAACGGCTCTGCCGGCTCGATTCGATCGCCATACGGGAGAGTTGCGACATTTTGAACTTCCCAAACCGGGCCGAGTTCCTGGGGGGTGGTTCGCCACGGTTTCCGCCGCCAAACGTCGGGGGCTCCCCGTTCCCGAGGAAGAACGGTTGTTGTTCGACTCCCAGGTGAATCGACATCGACATGAGGGAGGCTGGCACGAGGGACGTGGAGACGACGGGGTTCGCTCGACCGTCTCCCTCAATGGAAGAGAATTCCGATTTGCCGATGGTTATCCCGGTGTCACGGGAACGATCCATTCCATCTTGGCAGCGAAGGGCCGCCTGTTCGTGGTGACCAAGGAAGGGGAGTTTTACTGTTTCGGTTCCAAGGGTTCCGCCCCAAGTTCCGGCAACTTCGATGAATCGACAACTGCGACAGCTGCGACGACGCCGGATGAGCCGGCAAGCGACGGGGGGGTAGGAGCCAAGACGGAAGAATCCGCGTCAGACGAGCCGAATCGTGATGTCCAGCGATTGCTGGGTCCCTCCGACGGGCAATTTGGGCGATTCGGAAATCTTGGAGATTTCGAAGATTTCGGAAATTTCGGATATGGGGTCGTGTTCGGTGCGCCGGATGATGACTCGCTGGTCGAACTGGCGAAGAAATCGAACATGCACTGGATTGTGCTGGAATCGGACCCAGAACGATGTGCTGCCATTCGCCGGGAACTGGATGACCACGGCCTGCTCGGCAGTCGCATGGCGGTTCAGTGCCGCGAACCCTCGCAAGTTTCTCTTCCACCTTACTTTGCCAACTTGGCCCTGGTGGGAGACTTGGATCGCGCCGGCTTTCGCCCGACGGACGGTTCTGACTTTGTCCGCCACGTATTTGAAGTCCTCCGCCCGCATGGCGGAATGGCCGCGATAAGCATCTCGGTCGAGTACAAGGAAGCGGTTCGCAACGCGCTCGACGAGGCGGAACTTGAGTCGGCGACGTGGAAGTTCGTGGAGAAGGGAGTGTTGCTGACGCGAGTCGGCGAGCTTCCAGGGGCTCAAAATTATACAGGTGGTTGGGAGAGTCCCGACGAACGAGTCCGCGCTCCCTTGGGGCTGCTGTGGCACGATGACCGGCTGTCACATTTTAAGCGTGCCCCGCAGCCGATGATTGTCGATGGCGTCATGATCTCGTACGACAAGGATTGGCTCGGGTGGGTCGACGGACTTCGCCCTCCCTACGCCTTGCTTCCCCCTACTTATTCGGACATCTATACGGGGCGGGTCTTCACGGAACAGGAGGTGCAACGCATCGCCCAAGACCTTCCGACACGGGACATCACGGAAAAGCAGCAGGAACAGTATCGTCCTCCGACCCAGACCAACGCTTGGAAACCGGAGGCTCCCATGATTGGAACTCGAATCAATCCGCTGACTGGGGCCACCGAACCGCGGGCAATTCCCAAGAGCTACGGATGTGACGGGGGAATTGATTACGGGTTGTTCTATACGCTGCGTTCGGGAACGGCCGCGTTTTATGACAAAACTCTGGAGAGTGGCACGATCCATATCAGCGGACCTCGTTCCGGATGCACGAACAGCGTGATCCCGGCGGGTGGCATCTTGAACGTTCCCTATTTCTTTGATGGGTGTTCCTGTAGCTATCCGCTTCCCTCGGGACTGGCGCTGATTTCCATGCCACCCGAACACGAGCAGTGGGCGGTGTGGGGTGAGGCATCGGCGGAGAATGCCGGCCAGGCGATTCGCCGCTTGGGTGTGAACTTCGGTGCTCCCGGTGCCCGGATGTCTCCCGAAGGAACCCTCTGGCTCGATCAGCCCCTGGTTGGAGGACCGGCACCCCAGCTGAATACTCGGACGATACCTTCCGACCCAGACCACTATTACCACCATTCCGTTTGGATGCGGGGCGGTGTGGGTTGGCCCTGGGTGGCCGCTTCGGGCGTTCGCGGCATCAGTCAGTTTTCGCTCGAGGGATTGGCTCGTGGCAACTTTACCTTGCGACTCTATTTTGCCGACCCCGACCATCGTGCGGCGGGAGAGCGGGTGCTGGACGTGCTGCTGGATGACAAGCCTTTGCTGACCGGACTGGACATTGCCGCCGAATCGGGAGGTTCGATGCGTTCCCTGGTCAAGGAATTTCCCAGCGTTCCCATCGATGGTTCGCTGCGACTTCAATTTCGAGCCCAGGTGGGTGAGCCGATAATCAGCGGGCTGGAGTTGGTCCAGGAAGAAGTCGGGTTGCAGCTTGATCCGTTGGGGACCCTACCCGACCGGTCTATTTCGCAGCTGGACGTGCCGCCGGAGACTGAGTGATCAGATCGAGGTAGTTTTCGATCAGGATTTCTCCGGTCATCTCTCCCAGGCTGGTTCGCGACACATAGTCGTATCGGGGAAAACTCTGGAAATCGACTTTGGTCAGGATATAGCCGAAAGCGTCATTCGTCAGGCCGAATAGCAGAGTGTGTTCGCCGTGCATTTTTCGCTTGAGATAGAAGCCGATGTTCGGCAAGGCCTCGCCGGGAATCGTCAGGATCTGAGCATTGCCGAGATTGACAAGGTTGATTCGAGTTGTGATCG
>JBJHCD010000243.1:3087-7696 GCA_050485845.1 Pirellulaceae bacterium
CATCAGTTCCGATTCCACCGGCAGACGGACTTCGCGAGACTGACAGAAAACTGTCGGATTGGATTGAGCTGGAGCGTCGCCCAGGATTCGAATCGCCTCGTCTGCCATGAGGTTTCCAATCCTCAGGCATTCCTCCCAAGTTCGCGAGTCGTTCCAGATGCCGCGTGCCAGGTCGCGGGGTTCGTCCAGATTGCGGTTGTCCGCCGTAATCATGCCTCCTTGGGCTCCATTCATGAAGAGGGCCATGCCTCCCAGTTCGGCTTCCAGTCGGTCACAGAGCGGACCGACCAGGTCGGGGCTGACCAGTCGGACGGAATTGCCAAGAACCTCTGGATGAATCGCGTAATTGACCAGAGTCCCGATGGCCGAATTGTCGTCGTCCCTCCGCACCGCCTGCAGCACGGTCATGCGGCGATCATACAGGTCCGGTGCGTAGTAGTTGTAAGCGATTCGTCCCTCGGCTTCCCCAGTGGCGACGCGCAATCGGGCAGGTTCCAGTTTGTCGAGTGCTTCGTTGATTGCTTCGGCGGTCAGGTTGCAGACGGCATCCATGTATTCGAGATTCCCCGTATGACCGCCTCGCGGGTCGGGAAACGCATAGCAGTCGGGGGCACTGTGCGTGTGAGTCGCCCCGATCAGAATATGGTCGGCGGGAATCCGAGGAACCTGCTTGCACACTCGTTCCCCCAGCACGGCCGGAAAACCCAAAAGATCGAGGCTGACAATGGCGACCGTTATCTCGCCATTCCGAAAGACCATGGCGCGAGCGGTCAACTCCCCTCGCTTTCCATCGGCTTCCCGGGGAATGCCGACACCTCCGGAGACGGGAAGCAGTGGATCCGGCGTGATGATCCGCAGACCGGTTCCGACGTGAAGCCCGGCAGAATCCGCCTCAGCCAATGGAACGGCGGGTGACTCTTCCTGGGCCGCCAAGTCGCCCGCGGCGAACGGAATGAAGGTCATGCCGATAATGCTCGCGCGAAGAACGGAGAGAGCGAACGCGAAAAGCCAGGGCTGGTGAGTATTCATGCTGCGTACCTTCACTTAATCGTGGGAGCACCGGAGGGAGGATCTTGGAAGAATTCTGGAAGTACTCTGGAAGTTTCTCGAAAGTTTCTCGAAAGCGCCGTGGGAGCAATCTGGGAACATCGTCAAGCGAACCTTAGGTCGTCAGCGACGAGCCGCCCGACGCCAGGTCGCCCGAACCGTTGCTTTTTGATTAGAATACCATCGTTTCGAGATTCTGTTCAGCCGGCGTTCGGATCGAGCAGCGCGGGTTGCTCGAGTTGCTCGAGCAGTTCGAGCAGCGTAGTTGACTCAGATGACTCCGGTGAATCCGATGAATCGAGCGGACCTGCTCGATTCGCTGGACGGGGTGGACGCTTTCGAGAGAGACCTGTCCATTCGGGGGCGGTCTGAGTGTGGGTGAAGTCCTGATGGCAAGGAGCGAGGGAGAGGGAATGATGGCGAAGTCCAGGCCGATTGGATCGGTCCGTTATGACAATTCGGGCCGAGTGGCCTTGGTCAGTGGAGGAACGGGCGGAATTGGCAAGGCGATTTGCGAGGCGTTTCACGATTCGGGGGCGTCGGTCATCTGCCTGGATGTGAATCGCGATGCCGCGAAGAATCTGCCGGAGGAGATCCTCTTCTTGGAGGCGGATGTTTCATCGGAAGAAGCCTGTCGCCAAGCGGTCGAGCAGGTGGTGGAGAATTTCGGAGGAATTGACGTCCTGGTCAACAACGCCGCGATTCAGCCCAAGGAATCCTATCGGCCGCTCCATGAACTGGATGGGGATGTCTGGCGGCGAATGGTTGATATTAATTTGACCGGCTACACGCTGTTGGCGAGATTTGTCGTTCCCGTGATGCTGCGACAGCAAGCGGGAGTGATTGTGAACATGGCTAGCGCCCAGGCAAAGCAGACCGCGCGGGAAGTTCCCGCCTATGGACCCCTCAAGGCCGCGAATCTACTGCAAGCTCGACAATGGGGTGTCGAGTATGCTCGAGATGGAATTCGTGTCGTTTCCGTGTCACCTGGAACGATCAACACGCCGATGGTCCGCGCGACACTCGAGGAGCAGGGTGGAAAGAAGGAGTTGGCCAATCGTCATCCGCTGGGACGAATCGGCGAACCCGAGGAAGTAGCGGCGGCCGTGCTCTGGCTGGCCAGCCCGGCCGCCTCGTTCGTCACCGCGACCGATCTGGAGGTCGATGGCGGGCTGGCGGCGTTCGGAGCCTTCGCCGAACCGTTTCCGATGGAATCCGATTGAAGCAAGACCGATGCCGCGTTGGATGGGGAATTCCATGGATCGTTGGTAACCGGGGGATCCCTCGCCGGCGCGGTCGGGCTACGGTGGAAAACATCCCACGCCGGCGCGTTTGAGTTACGGTGGGGAGTTTGGAGCGATCATTTGCTGCTCGAGCCACTCGTAGGCCGTCTGGCGGGCAGCGGGCGGGAATTTGTGGTCCCCTTCATGAACGCCCCACGCGACGCGATCCTCCCGATCCCCCAGTCGGTAGACCGAGCGGACATCGGACAGGACCTCCTCCAAGTTTTCCGTGCCGGGGAAAATACGATCTTCGGTCGCATAGAAAATGTAGAGCGAACGAGGAGCGGTAAAGGCACAGATGTGATGCCAGTCAAAGGGAATATCCGCCACTTCGGGAAGATAGAATCCCAGCTGCGGGATTAAGGCCGTGGCATGCGACCAACGGTGCGGGCTAGGGTCGGTACGGAGGGTCGTAAATCCGCAACTGGCAATCGCCGCCGAGATACGGGGTTCCACGGCCGACGCAAACAACGTCCCGTAGGCTCCGTGAGAGTGGCCGATCGAACCGATCCGTTCGGTGTCGACAAAGGGGAGCGTTTCCAGATAGTCGATGACTCGAGCAATATCCCAGTTCATCTTTCCGACGAAGGACCAGTTCGGGTGCCGCTTGTAGAACTCGATGCTGTCATGGTAAGGCTGTGTCCCGGCGGGAATTCGCTCACCAAATCCAATCGCATCGGGAGCAATACAGACGAACCCACGCTGAACTAACTCCAAAGCGAAAGCCAGCTCTCGGTCCCCTTCCATGCCGCACGGTTCCCGTTTTCCCCAAGGAACCGTTTGGTGCAAGCAGATCATCGTCGGCAGTTTACCTTCCGGAAGCGGAGCAGGAAGAAGCAGATAAGCGGGAATCCAATCGTCGGCCTCGGTACGAATCCGCAGATGCCGGCGAACATGCTTGTGCTGGTCCATTTCCACGGTCTCTTCGCCCAACACCTCCACTTCGACATCCAATCGTCGCAGCTCAGTCGGTGTACCGAGAACCGCCAAGAAGGCATCCAGCAACTCCTCTCGCCGAGTTTCCCATTGCTCGGTTGACGTGATTCGATCGGAAGATTCGGCGGAGGGCTGGTGCAGGAGGGGCAGCAGGTCGGAGCGTCCCTCTTGTCCCGTCTGAATCGTCGGACGTGACCAGGTTGTCACTTCCCGCCAGCGGTCCCATTCGTGCCCCGGCCAAGCCAGGAGGGAGGCGGGGACGAGCAACAGGGCCAGTAGTGTCCATGTCAAGTAACTAGGGCATGTCGATGGAGTATGTCGCATGAGGGAGTACTTCAAATCGGCTGATGGAACCTGGAATGTGGCGGTAGGGGTAGGAGGTTGCTTCGATGCCGTTGTCAGTGTACCGGAAACCGGCATCCTCGGCGACGAAGATCCTTGTTCCTTCGCCATCCAGCGGTTCCACTCGCTGAATGTGATAACCCTGCGTGCTGCCGTCGGCATGATGAACGATGACAATGTTCCCTTCTGCCGACTCGGACAGCGGCTGATCCACATCCAAGGCGCCGAAACTGACGCCATCCGCAACAGGCGCTGTACGCAATACTTCTCCGGCGACCGGCCGGGCAGAATCGACGATGTTCTTCCCCGCCATGTCTTCCCCAGCCACGGTCTTCCCAAGTCGGAGAAGGTCTCCTCCCACCAGATGGGCCTGGCGAATCTTTCCAGCAGGATCGAGCTGGATGGCTCCGAACCGGCCGCGGAAGGAAACGGTGCCCCCCGGCGACTGCCATTCCACATCGGCAACATCCTCCAGGGCAATCACGACATGGTCCGTTCCCGAGTCGGTGGTTACGGTGACCACGACCCCCTCGGGAAGCCGCTGCACCTCGAACCCTTGGATGCGGGGCTTGCCTCGCACGGGCTCATGCACCGCCACAAAAATGCTGGAAAGCTCTTCCCCTTTTCGGCGAGCTGTGAAGAAAGGAGCTTGGTACCGCGATAGATCGCGATCGGAACTTCGAGCTCGACGAATCGAAGGAGCTTCCCCAAGATAAATCTCCGTCTGGTCACCAACATCGAGCCACGTTCGAGTTCCCAATTGCGGTTGGTCTGTGAGACGCATATCGAGAGTCATGACACCGTTGGCGACTCCCTGGGAGATTTCTTTCACAAAGCCGAAAGCGGAAGCGTCGCCGAGCTGATCGTTTTCCCCACGTGGTTCACGAAAGCGAACGCCCGGGTTCATGAGCGTGCCGTCGAAAGGCGCCAAGGCGACACCGTCCATAGTTGCCGTCGAATCGTCATCGGCGCTACCGTGCAGCAGGTAGTCGTGTTGTTCG
>JBJHCD010000244.1:0-2556 GCA_050485845.1 Pirellulaceae bacterium
ACGCAGTATCCGTTCTATGGCGAGTGGCTGCTGCGTTACCCGCTGCTGGCCCTGATCATGCTGTTCTTGATCCTGGTCACCTACCACCGATTCGGCCAGGACTTCGGTTTGTCTCATCTCTTCTGGCATGAGAACCGCTGGCTCCAGTTCCGGATGGGCCTGTATGTCTCGCTACTGCTAGCGCTACAGTGGGGCATCGCTTACGAGATCTTGCGAGATTTCGACGGAAACATGCGTTTCAAGGACATGGCGAGATTTCGGGACCGAGCGTTGGCGGTCATCCCCCTGTCGGATTACATGCTGGGCGATTATTCTCCCTTCCGCCACGTGGCCGGGGAAAGCAAATCAGAGTCCGAGACCCTCAAGCTGCCTGGATTAGAAAAAGTTGAAAACTGGCACGGTCCCTTCCGCTGGTACCCGATCGATGAAAATGAGTTCCGCGTTGCCCGGCATGAGCAGCTGGAGGAACAGGGCCAGGATAATGCCGACAACAAGGCCAAGGCCAAAGACAAAGACAAAGACAAGGGCAAGGGCAAGGGCAAGGGCAACTCGAAGGACAAAGCTGATTCCGGGGACAAGGCTCATTCCGAGGAAGGCGTTGCGGTCGAGGATAACGCCATGGAGGACGCTACTGCTGAATCGAACCCTCGACAAGGCGATGGCGGATTGGCCAAAAGCAAGGCGACAGAAGCGCCCGACCAACACGGAGCCCAGCCCGAGGCAGCCACGTACGTGACTGCCTCGCAGATGATCAGAAATCGCTTTCTGATTTACCTTGCATTCACGTATCTCCCCTCGATCGCTCTGTTCTGGATGGCAATTTATCCCCCGATCGTACCTCGGGCTCACCGAGATGACTCGGAATGTGGCCCATCAACCGGGGTTTGCATCCGCGGGGCGAAGAGGGGACGACCCTTTGTGCGGGGAATGTTCAGCGGACTGCTGGTGGTGGTGCTGCTGTGCTGGATTGTTCCTCCGCTGTACGCGTCACTCTTCCAGCCCCTACGGCTGCGGGGCACGGCTGAGACACTGCGGCTATTGGTTTGGGAAGTTCCGATTCCGATGCTCATTTCGTGGAAAATACCCCCACTTTCACTACCGTACTTCCCTGGTTTGTTCGTTGGGGCTTTGCTGCTGCTCGGGGGACACCGTTGGCTGACTGCGCGATCACAATCGTTCCGCTTCATTCACCGACTTCTCGGCATGGAGTACATCATTGTGGCCCTGGCGGGGGTACTGCTGTTGCTGTCGATCCTTCAGTTTCGAGTCTTGATCCATCAAGACTCCTCACAGTCACCAAGACTCGTCGATTGGCGGGCGGTGGAAATGATTCTCAATCTCGTCCTGCTAACCAGCTTCATTGGATTGATCTTTTACCTCATGCGACTCAGCCATAACCGGAGACACCCTTCCGTCAACCCGTCTCGCCGGACGCTGATTTCTTCGCAGGGGGCGATTTGCATCATGCTCGCCTTCGTCATGATGCTCTATGGCACCTGTGTTCAGATTGCCTGGTTGGCCGATGTGGAAGGAATGCCGGTCTTGCAGGCCCTGCTGGCCATTCCCCTGCTGGGCTTTCTCATTTCCCGCAATCGCGATCGATTCAAGTTGCAGTTTCCGGGAATGGAGCACTATTACCGGTCGGAGAATCTTGCGAAGGCACCGGTCCGTTTGCAAGAGTATTTTGATCGCAGAATGAATGGCGATTCCTGCCTGGGACAGACCTGCGCCCCCTTGCTAGAGAATCAGGAGGTGCTGAACCGTTGGCACCAGCAGGTGGCGACGCCGGACGGCCCGGGAGATCCCACTTCCACGAAACCGAAGATGGCAATCGTGGCGGTCAGTGGTGGATCAATTCGCTCGGGAGTCTGGACGGCGAAGGTCTTGACCGAAATTGAAAAGGCCATTCCAGGGTTCCCGCACCACTTGCGGCTGATCACGGGCGCCTCGGGAGGAATGATCGGGGCCTCGCTCTACGCGGCCGAGTTACCGCGTCCCGAACCGGAGAATCATGGCCGCACGCGCTCGGGCGATCAGCTGGAATCGCTCGTGCGGAAACTGAACCATGACTGCTTGCATCCCGTGGCTTGCCAGTTGGCGCTGGGAGATCTCCCGGCGGTATTTTCCAGTCGTCCCTTGGAAAAGGACCGCGGCAAGGCGCTCGAGCGGGCCTGGGAGGAATTGTCGGACCGAGTTCTGGCTCAACCGATACAACAGCTTGCTCAAGGCGAAGCCGAAGGTTGGCGTCCATCGCTCGTCTTTTCGCCGATGTTGGCTGAAGATGGCCGGCGGCTTCTGATCAGCAATCTGGACCTGGATTTTCTGACTCAGAGCGAAGGCCCCTTTCTCTTGGACGAAGACTCCCGGTACTTGAAACAGAGAGGGCCGGCGAGCGAGGACCTCTACTCGCTCTCCGCCTACCAGTTCTTTCGACTCTTCCCTCTCGCCCAGCCCACTTTCAAGCTGAGCACGGCGATTCGCATGAGCGCGTCGTTTCCCTACATTTCGCCGGCCGTCAGTCTCCCCACCGATCCACCTCGTCGAGTGGTCGACGCG
>JBJHCD010000244.1:2566-7684 GCA_050485845.1 Pirellulaceae bacterium
ATTTCGGTGTGAATATCGCCATGTCCTGGATCCTCCGCCATTGGCACTGGCTGGAAGAGAATACCTCGGGTGTCGTGCTGATTCAGGTACGAGCTTTCGATAGTCCGCGCGACATCGAGTCGGCGGAACGGTCCGCGGCTCTGGCGGAGAAGTCGAGTCTGGCCACCGCCCAGTCCTGGCGAAACAGCCTGCACTGGCTAACCACGCCGCTCGAAGCGGCACTCAAAGCCCGCAGCGCCGGGATGTCGTTTCGCAATGACGAACAGATTGCCATGTTTGCCGATTGGCTTCGCGAGACGCGGGATGATCGGCGGGGGTCGGAGTTCTTCCAGACGGTCAGCTTCGACTGCAACGCCACCGCTTCGCTCAACTGGTATATCACTCAGGCCGAATTCGATGAAATCCTGGGATGCCTGGATGTCGACACTCACAATGGGCGCCGCCTGCAAAAGCTCAAGACCTGGTGGGGCGACCCTCCTTCGCGACCAGCGTCGTCACGTGACACCGGGTCGCATGCCACCGAAGCGGAAACCCCCGTTTCAGAAACCCCCGTTTCAGAAACCAAGGTAACGCAAACCACCACGGCCTCCGATTAGGCGCTGCAAAACAATTAACTACCGGATTGGGGACTATGCGGCGGGCAGTATCTTGTAGTTCCATTCCCCATGAAATGTGCTGCGTCGGATGATAACGTCCTGAAGTTGGCTATCACTGGCCTTTTTCGATTTACAACACTTGCATCCGGCATGGCCGAAAGCGTCTAAATATTGGCACAATTCGGTCAATACCAATTCCGGTAGTTAATTGTTTTGCAGCGCCTTAGTCCGGATACCGGCTGCTCGACACCACTTGGGCAAACACTATCCTGCAGCTGCTCGAATGGAATTCTGAGCCGCCGAAAGTGGTTGTCCTTTCAGCCAGGCGAGCATTGTATGCGTCATGTCTTCCAGATCGTCTGTCGTCGTCGTCACAACATCGAGATCATTCTCCCTGAATACAATTTCCCAATTGGTACCACGCCCTCGGTGAATAGCCAAAACCGTTCGGCTTTCTGATTTGCCGCCACACAGTCCGCTTGGTCCGGTAAACGCCATGAAACCAGCTTCGGCGAGAGCTTCCAGCAACAACTTGTCTTGGGGAGGATGTTTCGTGGAACTGCCGACCACCCACTGTTGACAACCCTCGGAAAGTTGAAGCGAATTCATGGCTGTTCTCCTTTCGTCAACACAAGGTATCGACGCCCTTCAACCGTCTTGATGGTTGTCTGCGATTCACCCCCCAACTTTGCGGCCATTTGATTGCCCAAAGCCAATTGTACAGAACAAACTTGTTCTCGTCGCCCACGTCGTTACTTCCAGCTCGCATGGAACCGATCGCGTCGAATTCGTCGAAGAGGTACACCCCACGCGTGTGGCGCATGGATTCAAAGACCGCGAAGAGTTTCGCCGCCGTCTCGCCCATGAACTTGGTGATCAGCGAGTGCAGCTGGACCGTGAAATGGGGTAGCTTCAACTCACCCGACAAGGCCCAGGAGGTCATCATTTTGCCGACTCCGGGCGGTCCCACGAGCAGTAGCTATAGCCGGATTGCACCCAGTGGTGCTGAGTTTGTTCCCGGCTTAGCTTTGGGATCGTGGGGGGGGGCCCGATAGGTTCCTCGATTCGATCTGTGAGTTTATTGGGTGTGGGGTGGTCGGGCTGAACATTCAGACGCTAACGGACGTACCAAAGTGCCACGCGTTCTGCAAACCGCAAAATGGGCGCCCCTTCGCCTCGCCGCTGAACTGAGCCACTTCGGTCACATCGACCGAAGCGGCCAAGGCAATTATCGTTGCTCAACGATAATTCGACAATTCACGTTTACACCGATCCGAACACGGCCGGGAGAAGCCACCAGATCGTGAAAGCCAAAGTCACTCGAAACCGTGGCGCCGAGGACTATACGTGTGCCCTCCCCTCGTCTCTCGAATACCTCAGTGTCGCCAGTGAACCTCGACAAGTAGATACGGTGGCGGAGACTCCGGAAGCACGCCAAAGGGAATGTAAGGCACGCCAACCTGCCAGTACTCCGCGTCGCCGAGCGGACAGTATCGCACCGCCTGCGTGTGTTCTCGCCGGGCGTGCAACGTCTCAGAATCCCCTAGGGCGGCCAGCCACATACTCGACCGATGGCGGTCGGCGGCGCAGGCTGCGGCCAGATAACGAGAGACGGCGCTCAGCGCGAATACCCCGCAGCGCGCGGCGAGTAACGCCGTGCGGCCGGTTGACGTGGCGCGCCGGATCGGCAACCGCGCACCGAGTTCTGGAAATAATCCGCGAACCCACGAACCCACGAACCCAGGCACGCGAGCGAAAGCCACGCCACGCGCGACGGCGACCAGGGGAAGCCTCGAGCCATCCAGGAATTGGGTCTAAGTTCCGGGATGGCTCGGACCGCACTGCGATCGATAAGCTATTGTCGCTATTGATGTTACCGATCTCGAGCGTCCAAGGTGCCCGATTGGATTCGGGGGTAGTGAGACCGGGAATTGGGTTTTGAAGGTGGGCTTTATCATTTTGGCGTAGTCCAGCTCGTTACGCGGGGGAACTGGCGACGTCAATTCTCAGATACCCGCCACACCGCCCAGACCGAGACTAGGCGGTCATCGTCGTGGACGTCGTAGTAGATCGAAAGGGGCATGACCGTCATCACTCGCGTTTCTCCCGAACGTGACTCACCAACTTGGTGTGGAACCGAACGAAGCATGTTATCGATTAAGTCGGCTGCATCCGTGACGGCGGGCCGATCGACCGCGTCATTCCAGATCTGTGTTAGCCTCCGCTCAGCCGTTGGTTTCCATACCACCGTGTAGTTCATTTCGCACCCAAGGACGTCCAGATTTCCTTGAGGGACCGGCCGCCTGGTTCGCTCTGCATCTGCTTCAGTTCCTCCGGAGTATAGGGGCAATCGTCAACAAGAGGGTCGGTCCTTGCCGGCACGAAATGGCCCAATCGCCTACCCGATTCGTCGATCAACTCAACCGGTTGGACAACCGCATCGAGTTCTCCCTTTAACGGCTGGTGCACGGTAATTTGATTCATGCCGCATCGCTCCTCGAAGAGTCGACTATTTGCCTCTGCGCAAAAAAACGTCCAGACACCGGATTTCGCTTGATCCAGCATCCCACGCCACAAGTACTCCAGTGGCACAACCAGCGGACCACCACCCGATATCTAGCGAGTCTAATGGGCAGCCGCTCGGCCCGTCAACAAATGCGGCCGTTCGGTTCGCGCGACCACCCGAAGAATACGTTCCGGACCCGCCCGCCGGCAAGTGTCAGTGAACGCAGAACGCCCATCGAAAGGGCTCTGGGGAGTCTCAAAGACCTCCACGGTGATTCCGTGGGAGCGGGTGCGATTCCCGCGCGAGCAGCAGCCAGCGCGAAATCACTGAAACAGAAAGGACTTACGCCCACGGCGGGAAAAGCGCCCGCAGAGCCGGGTCGCGCGGGTCGTACCCGGAATGTACCCGCTCTACCCTTTTCCAGAAAACGACGAAATGTCGTAAGTCAGTGGGCGGTAGAAGTTTCGAACTTACGACCTCCACCCTGGGGTGAGGGAATCAAACGCTCGGCGGGAGCCTTGGCCGATTCATGGACCGAGGAAGATGACCTCATACTCAAGGACATCCAGGAGGATCGTAAGCGGGTCACACATCGGGAAGTCCCCGAATGAGCTACTTGCTCGATACAAACATTGGTTCGGCCCACTTGAAGCGACCGAGTGGGTTGGCGCATCGTTTCATCCAGTACGGCGACCGGCTTCACATCCCGACGATTGTCTTGGGAGAACTGTACGCTTGGGCATATCGCCGCACGAATCCGACGATTCTGCTACGGATGTTTTTCAGGGTGAAGTGGGGAAAGTCCGTCATCCGCCTTTGGCCCTATTGCGAAGCCCGCCTCCGATCCAGACGAAGCTGGATGGCTCGCCGAAGATCGTCCGCTGCAATCTCTCGCCGGTCACCGAGCACCGCCATCTTCGCGGCTTCGTCACATGCGCGACATACGTCCGCATGACTCAGTCCGACCGCCAGCACGGCAAGCTCGTTGCGACTCGCCTCCTCCAACTGAAACGCGGCCAGCCGGTTCGCGATCAGTCCCCGCAGCTATTGCTTTCTATTGACGTTACGGAATTCGGGCGTCCGAGGTGCCCGATTGGAGTTTGGGGGTAGAGAGACCGGGAATTGCGTCTTGACGGTGGGTTTCGTCATTTTGGCGTTGTCCAGTTCGTTACGGGGGGAACTGGCGATGTCAACTCTTCGAAACCCCACGCTTAGTCCTCCGGAGGTTTTGCGGGGTTTTCCTGCCGCTTCTCTTGCTGATACGCCTCGAGTTCGTCGAGTTCCTTGCCGAGACGCCAGTCTTGATACATCGAATAGAGTGCATCCAGAACCAGCCAGAGAACGTAACAGACAACGGCAATCGTAACTCCCACGATCACCAAAAAGAAAAAGGCCCGTTTCATGCTCACTCCTTGAGCGTCAGCGCGTATGTCTCCGGAACCACGTGATCGGTAACCACCGTGCCAAATAGCGTGTGCGCCGCGGCGTCATAAATCGTGACGGGAAGAATCTGCCCCGTATGCCGCTCGTTTCCCTCATAGACGACGATTCGGTCGCAATGCGTCCGACCCATCATCTGCCGGACCGGTCCGACCTCGCCCCTCTTGACCGACGACTTACTCGGCCCTTCCACCAGGACGTCAAAGGTCTGCCCCAACAACTTCAGATTGTCCTGCTCGCTGATCTGATTCTGCAATGCCAGTAGCTCGTTGTTCCACCGCTGCTTGACGTCATGCGGGACATCGTCCTCCATCCGCTCGGCGGCCTTCGTCCCTTCCCGCTCGCTGTACTTGAAGATGAAGCTATTCTTGAATCGATACCGCCGCACCGCCTCGACCGTCTGCTGAAAATCTTCCTCCGTCTCGCCGCAGAACCCGACAATGAAGTCGCTCGAAACAGTCGCCGCCGGCAGAGTCGCCTCGATTCGCTCCATCATCTGCTCGGAAGCTTCCACCGTGTAACCCCGCTTCATCCGCTCCAGCAGCCGGGTCGATCCACATTGCAGCGGCACAGGCA
>JBJHCD010000245.1:0-7680 GCA_050485845.1 Pirellulaceae bacterium
CATTGATATGGCAGGCTACATGGCAGAGCAGAGGTTCGGCCAGGCTCGGCCTGTCCGGTTGGCCAACGGTGACTCGAAGTATAGGGGCTCGAGTACCATTTCCCCAAGACGGCCCATCGAATACGATTGTTGCAAGTGCATCCTTTTGGGGAATAAAGCGGGAGACGATGCTTCGATGGCGTGAATGAAGTAAAGAAGAGGCAAGGCGGAGGAAATCATGCAGTTGGAGCGGTACGAAAGGCAACACCGCGCCCTCATTCGGCTGACCCGAAAACTCGTCTCTCCGACACTCGACGTCACCGCTATTCTGCGAGAGATCGTCGAGCAAGTGGCTCGGACCTTGGAAGTCGAGCGAGTCAGCATTTGGCGGTTCAACCAGGACCGCGACGCATTCGTGTGCCACGATTTGTTCGAATCGACGTCGGGAAATCATTCCTCGGGTATTCAGCTCCAGCTCGCCGATTACCCACGCTACTTTAACGCGATTGCCACCTGCGAAGTCGTGGCGGCCGACGATGCCCATGTCGATCCTCGGACAAGCGAGTTCTCCACTTCCTATCTTCAGCCGAATGGAATTCGCTCCATGCTGGATGCTCCGATTCAATTGGGGAGCATGCTGGATGGTGTCCTCTGCAACGAACATGTGGGGGACGAACGTCATTGGACGCATGACGAGCATAGCTTTGCCATTTCGATGGCCAATCTGGTCTCGCTGGTGCTCGCTCGGGCCCAGTGGCAAGCGGCGGTTGTCGCGGCCGAGGCGGCCAATCGAGCCAAGAGCGATTTCGTGGCCACGATCAGCCACGAGATCCGGACTCCCATGAACGGCATTTTCGGGTTGACTCAACTGCTCCTGGAAACCGAGCTTACGGACGAGCAGCGAGAGCATCTGGAGGGAGTTCGCTCATCCGCCAAGACTTTGCTGCAGATCGTGAACGATGTATTGGACTTCGCCAAGATCGAATCTGGAAAATTGGAACTCGAGGAGGTCCAATTCCCCTTGCGGGAGACAATTTCCGACGCCCTCCGACCATTTCGCCACTTTGCCCGGGAAAAAGGCCTGCAGTGGCGAATCGACGTCGACTCGGACGTCCCCGATACCCTCGTCGGTGACCCGGTTCGCTTATGGCAGGTCGTGGTGAACCTAGTCAGTAATGCTCTCAAATTCACGTCGCGGGGCCAGATCGGGGCGCGGATCTCGGTCGAGACGCACCACCATGAGGGGCCGGAACATGAGACGCCGGAACTTGAGACGCGCCATCAATCCGAGGTGACGTTGAAATTCGAGGTGTATGACACGGGAATTGGGATTTCGCCTGAGAAACAAAGCCACATATTCGAATCTTTCTCACAAGCGGACAGCAGTACCACCAGGAAATACGGAGGCACCGGTCTTGGGTTAACCATCTCCCAGCGTTTGGTGGAGTTGATGCGGGGGCGGATCTGGCTGCAGAGCGAAGTGGGCCGAGGGAGCCGTTTTTTCTTCACGGCCGTGTTTGGTCTTGCTGGTGAGGAGGATCGCGTTACTCCCGCGGAGAGGTCAGGCTCGGTGACTTCGGGCTCGGAGGCTTCGGGAGATTCGGCTGCCAGTTCGTCGGTGACTGACGAGAAGCTGTCAGCGAAGGGTTGGCGAATTCTGGTGGCCGAGGACAATCGGATCAATCAGCTGGTGGCCCAACGAATGTTGGTCAAGGCGGGGCATCAGGTGTCGATCGTCGACCATGGCCAAGGGGCGTTGGAGATCCTGGATCGCGAGTCCTTCGATCTGATTCTGATGGATATCCAGATGCCCGGAATGGACGAATTCGAGACGACTCGGCAGATTCGATGTCGCGAATCGGCCAGGAGCGAAAGGGTTCGCATCCTGGCCGTCACCGCCCATGCACAAGACGAGGATCGAACTCGATGCCTCGAATCGGGAATGGACGGTGTCGTGACCAAGCCATTCAGCGCGGAATCCCTGGATGCCGCCATCCGCGCGGTCATGTCGTAGTGAAGGGAGCTTTCGCCCTTACACGTCCGCCTCCGACGGCACGATGAACGGGGCGCGGTAATCCCGGGTCAGCATGCGGTCTGCCTCGGCATGTTCGACGAACTGCTCCGTTTTCGGATTGAAGTCCAGGGCGGGTCCGACTTGAAGCGGGAGGCTTTCCACCTCCAGCTTGTTGTCCGCCAAATGCTTCATCGTCCGATCGAAGGTTGCTTGCAGGTCATCGGCCGACCGCAAGGAGTCGAGGTGGCGGCGAGTTTCAGCCGGCGTTTGCGACGAACCCAAGAGATAAGAAATGTTGCCCAGATGGCAAAGGGCGCTGGAAATGTGCCCTTCTTCGATATCGGCCGTCAGGTCTGCATGTTTTCGGCTACGAACGCCCTGGAGGAAGTTGCTGAAGTGGTCCCCTCCTCCGGAGAATTTCGCCACGACATTTCCGTCCAGATCGAACGCGGCACCATCGGTGTAGCTGGTGATGACCAGATAGCCATCCGTCCCTTCAAAAATCACGCCCACTCCGGCTCCCTTGTAGTGGTCGGTCTCCAGTCCGCGGACTTCGAAGACCAACGATTGATCGCCGTATTCGTGGACGACAACCTGAGTGTTGGCCGTTTCTCCGGCATCCTCATAACCAAACCGCCCACCGTAGCTGAAGACGCGGTCCGACAGGCCCTCGATCCCCATTCCCCAACGAGCCAAGTCCATCTGGTGGATTCCTTGGTTCCCCAGGTCGCCATTGCCGTAATCCCACTGCCAGTGCCAGTCGTAGTGGAATTGCCGGCGAGTCACGGGCGATTCGGGTGCCGGGCCAAGCCACAAGTCATAATTGACCGACGAGGGGACTTCGTACTGGCCACGCGGTCCAATGGATCCACGACGTTTGTAGCAGAGTCCCCGAGCCACCTTGAGCTGACCGATCTTTCCTTCGTGCACGTAAGCCATGGCGTCGATCATGCCGCGGTTGGATCGGCATTGTGTGCCGGTCTGGCAGATCTTTCCGTATTTCCGAGCCGCCTGCACGATCCTCCGGCCTTCACTGACGTTGTGGCTGACCGGTTTCTCCAGGTAGACATCCTTCCCCGCTTGGATGGACCAGATGGCCTGCAGCGCGTGCAAGTGATTCGGACTGGCGATGCTGACAATGTCAACTCGTTCGTCTTCCAGGAGGGTCCGCAGGTCCTCGACGAACTGCGGAGCCCGCCCCTGGCGTTTGGCGACTTCCTCGACTCGCCGACCTCCAATCTCGCGATCCGCGTCACACAGATAGAGCACCTCGGTGTCCTTGCGACCGGCGAAGGCGCCGATATGACTCCCCCCGCGTCCCCGAACGCCGACAACCGCGACTCCCAGCTTCTCGTTGGGGCTAGAGCTTTGGTTCTCTTCGGCCAGCAGTGTCGGCGCGGAACCGGCGGCCATGGCGGCCGCCGTGGCGACCATGGAGTCCTCGAGGAATTGACGACGGTTGCGTTTCATGAGCGACATCTTTTCGGCTCCTTCTCCTGTAGCCCGGATGCGGTTGGCATGGGAAAACATAATTTGTCCTGTTTTACCCTCCACCCCTTCCGAGATGCAAATTTGGCCGAAAAAAAACCTCACGCATTTCCTCCGGCGGTTCGAATGCAACAGCTGGTCAAGCGATTCGGGACCCGGGAAGTCCTCCGCGATCTGACGCTCGAGGTTCAGCGGGGAGAGTTCCTGGTTTTGGCCGGGCCGTCGGGGTGTGGAAAGACGACGACTCTGCGATTGATTGCCGGTCTGGAGCGGCCCACATCGGGGCAGCTTGAGATTGGAGGGGAGGAGGTTTCCCGCACCCCCCCCTGGAACCGCCGCGTGGCGATGGTCTTTCAAAGCCAGGCCCTCTATCCCCATCTGACCGTGGCCGACAACTTGCGATTCGGCCTCCGGCGACTCCGCTGGCCCCGCAAGGCCCAGCACGATCGGGTCGCCGAGATCGCGGACTTGCTGGCGATTCGCCGGCTCCTTCCCCGCCGCGTCTGGGAACTGTCGGGTGGCGAGCGACAGCGTGTCGCCGTCGGACGGGCGATCGCCAGGCCGGCTGACATCTACCTCCTCGACGAACCACTCGGCAGTCTCGATCCTCCCCTCCGAGAACAGCTCCGTCTGGAATTGACCGAGCTGCAGCGGGCGTTGGAAGCCACGTTTCTCTACGTGACTCATGACCCGCACGAAGCGATCTCGATGGGGGATCGCCTGGCCTTGCTCGACGAGGGAGAACTGCAGCAGCTCGGGCCACCCCTGGAACTCTACCACCGACCCGTCAACCGCTTCGTCGCCGAATTCCTCGGCATGCCTCGGATGAATCTGTCACTGGCGGAACTGCTGCGGAAAGATCGGCAGTGGGTGTTGAAGATTGGGGGCCAGCTGCATGCTCTCCCTTCGTCCCTCGCCGAGACTATCTCGACGGCGACCGCGACGGCGACAGCAACGGAAACCCCTGGCGGGGCCAGAGTCCTGTGGGGAGCCCGGCCGGAGGATTGGCAGCGCGGCACGGATGACCCCAGCCCGTCGTCTCGCGAGTCCTCGACTTTCCCCCCCTGGCGACTGGAGGGACGAGTGATCCGAGTTCAGCACCTGGGGAGTCAGATTCAGATCACGGTGGCCATCGGAACGGATCGGCTGCATCTTCTCCGGCCGGCAACGGACAGATCGCCCCAAGTGGGCGATCTGCTGCCGTTGCAAGTTGATCCGCGGCGTCTGTATCTGTTCGACCCGCGAACGGGCCAAGCAATAGGAACGCGTGCTGGAGATCGAGCAGGGGGCGTGAGGCCCAATTGAAGTGAGGCTCACGGCCCCTGTATCGGTAGGCCCGAGTTTCGTCAGGCCCCAGTGAAATCAGCCGGACTTAAATCAGGCCCCTGTATCATCAGGCCCCTGTATCATCAGGCCTCTGTATCATCAGGCCTCTGTATCATCAGGCCTCTGTATCATCAGGCCTCTGTATCATCAGGCCTCTGTGAAGTCAGGCCAGAGTGAAGTCAGGCAGTGGAATGACCTTCCCGCCTTGCAGGGCCGACTCATGAGCACAAATGCCGACCGAGGTCCAATTCGCCGACTGTACGGCGTTGGGCCAAGGGTCGCGGTCCTCGACCAAGGCCGAGATGAACTCGTGCACCATGTGGGGATGGGAGCCGCCATGTCCCGCCCCTTGAATGAATGACAAGTGTTCCGCGTCTTGGATGGTCGACGTGAATTGGCGAATCTCTTCCGGCAGCAAGTGGGCGAAGTCGGGAACCTGGACGCGACTGGGAATCTCGTGTTCCGGTTTCTTGGCCGTGTGGAGGATATGTTCTTCGTTTTCCACCAGCGTCCACTCGAAGCTCTGCTTGGTCCCGTACACGTCGAAGCTTTCGCGGTATTGGCGAGCGGTATCGTAGAGGAACCGCCAGATGTGGCAGGCCACGTCCGAATCCTTGATCTTGATGTGGCACGACTCGACGGCAAACTTATTGCCCGATTTCCGCTGGATCTCCTCGCGAACCGTCCCCGATCCGAAGCAGGAAACATATTCCGCTCGGCCGTTGAGCAGTCCGAGGCAGGGGCTGACCACATGGGTGGCATAATGCATGGGAATCATCCGTTCCCAGTATTCGGGCCAGCCGTCCATGTCCTGGGGATGCGACGCCGCCATGTACTGGATCTTGCCCAAGTCGCCTCGTTGGTACAGTTCCTTGATGAACAGGAATTCGCGGCTGTAGACCACGGTTTCGGCCATCATGTATTTGAGACCGGTCTGTTTGACCAACTCGCAAATCTCGCGGCATTCCTCAATGGTTGTCGCCATGGGAACGGTGCACATCACATGTTTGCCGGCCTTGAGCGCGGCAATGGACATGGGGGCATGGTCGGGGATGGGGCTGTTGATGTGCACGAAGTCCACTTGGGGATCGGCCAGCACGTCCTCATATCGCGTGTATCGTTTTTCAATCTGAAAGTGATCGCCGATCTGGTTCAGCTTTTCGGTGTTCCGCTGACAGATGGCGTACATGTTCGCTTGGGGATGAGCCTGAAAGATCGGAATGAACTCGGCGCCAAACCCCAGACCAATAATCGCAACATTCACCGGTGGTTTACTCATGGATAGGTCCGCCTTCCGGATGCCAGAGACTTGCCAAACAACGCGGTTCCTACCTTATCCCATTCCTGGCCTGGGGGGAAGTCTTCCAGGCCGGTCGACGTCGTCCTGCCACTGGCCTTACTGCAGGCAACCCCGAGCGGTGAGGGGCCAGATCGACTCCAAGCGGCCTTGGCGGAAGGCGTGGAATTGATCATGGAGGACGGTTGTAAAGTCGCCATAACCCGGAATCAGCTCGATTCTCTCCCCGATTTTCAGGTCTTTGGCCCCTGGGCCGAGCCGGAGGATCCCGTGTTCGGCCGAGAGCCCGACCACTTCCACATCGGGCAGATGGAGAGGACGGGGCATCTGCAGTTCCAGATTCATGGTTTTCCGGCCCGCATCGATGATGGCTCGGTCCGGTGCCGGCCGTCCTACGACTGTTGCCACGATGGTCAGCGCCTGTTCGAGCCCTGCCACTTGACACCGATTCCGATAGAACTCATCCATGAAGATCGCCCCTCCCGCCTGCACTTCGGTCACGGCCGGATGCTTGGTGCAAAACTCGAACGAACCCGAACCACCGCACGAGACGATGGCGACCGGGATGCCGGCTTTTTCGAGGGAAGCCCGAGTTTCGCCCAGGAGGTCGAGGGCCTCGGAGATCCGCCGGTCCTTTTCGTCCAGCTGTTGGATTTGCAGCAAGTGCCCTTCATACCCCATGATTCCGCTGAACTGAAGGCCTGGAAGGGGGAGCAGTTGTCGAGCGAGTGCGAGAGTGGGTGGGCCGGGTAACACGCCGACTCGCCCCATTCCGATATCGACTTCGATGATGACTCGCAGACGGAGTCCGGCGACCTGCATTGCGTCGGAGAGGGGGCGAGCTTGATCGATGTGATCGACACAAACGACGGGGTCGGCGATCCGCCGCAGGTTCACGAGTCGTTCGACTTTGCGTGGTCCGACGATCAGGTTGGCGATCAGCAGATCTCGGATTCCCGCGGCTGCCATGACTTCCGCTTCCCCCAATTTCGCGCAAGTCAGCCCCATGGCCCCCGCTTCGATCAGTTTCCGTCCGACTTCCGCCGATTTATGACTCTTGGCATGGGGGCGCCAATCCTTTCCCATTTTCTGGCAGCGACCGGCCATGGAAGCGATGTTGGACTCCAGGGCCTCCAAGTCAACACAGAGGGCCGGGGTGTCCAGATCCTCTTTCGTGCATCCAATTTCCGCGGCGACCGGCATGACGGGCGATCCTTTCTTGGTGAATCTCTCGGTGATTTTTTTGATGAAGCTCTTGATGGATCCGAGCCATGGGAGTGTACCTCATGTCGGCCGGCAAGGATATTCTGCACTTTCGGCGACCGGGTATTGGTCATCCCCCTCGCGCTCGAGGAGGCTGACTCCGAGTTCATCGTACTCGTACTCCTACTCGCCCTCGAAGGCTTGACTCGAGCCCATCGAGTACGAGTACGAGTACCGCGATGCTGAGTAGGAGTAGGAGTACGAGAGGGAGGATTCGGGCTGATCCTACTCGTACTCAGCGAAACGGTACTCGTACTCGAAGGCGTGACCCGGGCCCTATCGAGTACGAGTACCGCGACGCTGAGTAGGAGTA
>JBJHCD010000246.1:0-7676 GCA_050485845.1 Pirellulaceae bacterium
TTGCTCGAGGTACTCGAGTTCATAGGGTTCGAGGTCCCGAGCCAATTGCAGAGCCAACTCGGGTGAATATCCCGTGTTGGGGTCGAGTCGGAGGGCCAATTTGTTTCCCACTTCCTCGCGAATGGCGCGAACCATCGCCAAGTCCTCGGCCGGATCGCGCCCTCCCTTCATCTTCAAAGTCGAATAGCCCTGGTCCACATAAAACCGGGCAATCTCCGCCGCCTCGGCGGGAGGGCGAATGCCCATGCAGGCGGCCAGTTCAATGGTGTCGCGATAGAGCCCCCCCAGAAGTTGATGGAGTGGTTGGCCACAGAGTTGCCCGATCAGATCCCACATCGCCATTTCCACGGCGCTCTGAACCGACTCGCCATCCAATTCCAAGTCCACGTACATCTTTTCGAGATCGGTGGCCTGCCGACCGATCAGCTTTTCGCGTAACCCCTCCGCCTCGTGCCCATCGAACTGCTGTCCCCCGGCGTAATGGGGAATCGGAATCGGCAGACGCTGGGGCGTTTCTCCCCACCCAACGAGTCCCTTTTCGGTCTCCAATCGAATCAAGAGGGCGCCCGTGTGACTGGTTGCCAAGTAGCGTGATTGGTAGGGAGCGATGGGATGGCGCTGAGGAACATCGATGATCATCGAGTCAACGGCCGTGATTTTCATGGAAGGGGAGCCTTGGTTGAATGCATGACGCGAATGAATGCGAAACAATTACCCACACCAGACTACTGGAACCATAAGGACCAAGTCGCCGGAAAACAAGCACCACCAGCTCGCCCCCCGAATTCCACTCGCAGCCTGCCATCGACCATTCACCCGAAAAGTGACCTCAGTGAGACGTCACTTGTGCCGAATTCCGACGTCATACTGATGACGAATGGGACGAGGGCCCTGCGTCTCCTCTTGTTGGACTTGGTTCCGAAGTCGTTGTTATTTATTGGGTTAGGCGATTGCACTTTTTCGCTGGGCAACTTGGTCTGGGATATGCAATCAGAGTGAAATCAAACGCGACGAGGATCGGACTTCCGCACCACCGACCGGCCCTTGGGGGGACCAGGTGGATTGAGTTGGACTGGAGGGCGAGAGGAGAGGATCAGGTGAATCGCGTGGAGGAGGGTGGAGCCATGGATTCCACGATTCTGCTTCTGGTGGGTGGGACATTGTTAATGTTGGTGGCCAGTGTCACATCGATGCTTCCGCTTCGGGCCCCTCGCTTGCCGAAGGACAATTAAAAAAAACGAGGGACCCCGGGTTTGGGGGCCCTCGTTTTGGCAATCCGGCTCGCTCGACGATCCACGTCGTGTGGAGGGTCGAGTTGGGAGGGGTGAGTTGGGATTACCAGGGTCCTCGAATGTAATAGACGCCGAACTGGTCGGTGTGGCTGGGCCAGGGGGGAGTGCCGAGGAACTGGCCCCCTTCGGTCATTACCTCGCCGCGATAAGCTCGGCCGAATTGCGGTCGAATGGGCCGCACTTCGGTCTGCGCGACGCCCCATCCCCACTTGGTCTGAGTGGTGGCGGTGGGGGGAACGACCAACGGCACGGGATAGCCGGAGGCGGTGTGATAAAAGTTTCCATGCCAGGGCTGCGTTCGGGCGTGGCGGGCATTCCAACGATCCTGAATCCGAGGTGTAATTCCCCAGCTCGAGGTGGTTGAGCCGAGTGTGATCAGGGTCGTCAGGGCGAGCAGCCCAAACCATCGGGGAGGATATCCCAGACAAAATCGAGACTTCATGGGAGGCTTCCTGTGTTGAGGAGCGAATCGTGGCTTAGCGAGGGATCTTGAAGTGGTGGATGGCCCCCACCACGGCGGTTCGGACAGGAGGATAGTAGTAGTGGACTTTGGCTCGAGTCATTCCCCGTCCGCCGTCATAGTACCGCTGGTAGGTGTGGTGATGCGGGTAGAGGAACTGATGCGGCATAAGTGGCTGGTAGGTGATGTAGGTGTGGCCCGTGTGGGCCGGAACCGGTCGCGGGGAGAGGTAGAGATCGGCGCCGGTCTGCGAGCAGGTGGGGTCGGCGTAGTAGTTGTAAAACAGGTCGGGCCGTCCGTAGTCGATGCCGCGACATTCCACCGCGTCTCCTCGCTGGCCCAGGCCGAGTCCGTTACCGAGGCGATTTCCGAGATGATTGCCGAGCAGTCCACGTCCCCCGCATAGTTCGCAATCGGGGCCGCAGACGACCTCTTGGGCCGAGCTGATGGGGGTGAAGACGAGACAGGCGGCGGCCAGGACAAGACCGGGCAGAGTGCGAATTAATAGATGGGTGCGTTGCATGAAACGCTCCTCCTCAGTTGGTCATGATGGGGGAAGCAATCGTGTTTTGTGGGTCATTCCGTTCCCAATTGGATTCTCGGCCGAGTCCTGACGTGAGGGTGAGTCTTTATGTTTCAGCCGTGCCAGTTGCACGCATTGCAGCGCCTCACGCTTGTCATTGCCGTTAAAAGCTGCCTGGGAAGATCAGCTTTCACTCGCTATAATCCGCACGACCCGCACGGCTTGCCGCCGTGATCGTCCTGGCCTCGCTACCGGTTGTCGTCTTGGGGATGGGGCCGGATCGAGGTGATGGGCGTTCTTCGCGAGCGGTCGCCTGCCAGGAGTGCTGGGCCGGCCCAGGATGGCCTCGGCAAGACGGATCTGCCTGGATCGAGAGAAGCTAATTTTCCGGAGTCCCTGATTTTGTCCGAATCGACTCAGACTGTCCCTTCCCGGAACGGCCATGCGCCGGAGTCGGCCGCCACTGCAAAACGAGGAACTCGCCGCCGCGCGGATGCTCAGTCGATGGCGGCCAAGCAGCGCGACATTTCGGTCAGTGAGTTCTTCACCAAGAACAAGCATTTGTTGGGATTCGACAATCTCCGCAAATCGCTGCTGACCACGGTCAAGGAAGCGGTGGACAACTCGCTGGATGCCTGTGAGGAAGCGGGGATTCTCCCCGAGATTTGGGTCGAACTTTCCCAGGTCAAGGCGGACCGATTTCGGGTCAGCATTCAGGACAATGGTCCGGGGATTGTGAAGAAGCAGATTCCGCTAATTTTCGGCAAGCTGCTCTATGGCTCCAAGTTCCATCGTCTGCGGATGAGTCGGGGGCAACAGGGGATTGGGATCAGCGCCGCCGGGATGAATGGCTGGATGACGACCGGCATGCCGGTGAAGATCATTTCGAAGACATCCGCCAAGACGCCGGCTCATTATTTCGAGTTGCAGATTAACACGAAGAAGAATCAGCCGGAAATCAAGAACGGCCGGGGGGATGGCGTCGACATCCCGCCGGGGGAGGCGGGGCATGAGTACATGCAGCGCGAGGGAATTGATTGGGTCTCGCACTATGATGCCGAGGCGGAGGGAGAGGCCGCGAAGGAGATCAAGAGCGGCACGCGAGTGACGATTGAACTGGCGGCCAAGTACCAGCGGGGGCGGGGAAGCGTCGACGAGTACCTCGAGCAGACGGCGATCGCCAATCCCCACGTGACGCTGCACTACCAGGATCCGGAGGGAAATCGGCGAGTTTACCGCCGATCAACCACGATCCTTCCTCCGGAACCGAAGGAGATTAAGCCGCATCCTTATGGCGTCGAGTTGGGGACGTTGGTCACGATGCTCGAGCAGACCAAGATGACGACTTTGTCCCAATTCTTCGCCACCTCGTTTTCTCGAGTCAGTCCGGGGGTCGCCAAGGAGATCTGCGAGAAGGCGGGGGTGACCCCTCGCACCTCTCCGAAACGTGGGGGCACCAAACTGGCTGACGCCCTGTTTCACGCGATCCAGGACACGAAAATCAAGGCTCCCGCCACCGACTGCATCTCGGCGATCGGCGAACCGTTGTTGTTGGAGGGACTACGCCGCGTGCTGCCTCGGGAGTTCTACTGCGCGGCAACTCGCCCCCCCGCCGTTTACCGAGGCAATCCGTTCATTGTTGAAGTCGGTTTGGCGTATGGAGGGGTCAGTCCGGTCGAGAAGGTATCTCGCGAGTTGCTGATGGAACTGCTCTCCCACAGTGATGCTCGCACTCTGCGGCAGTTCCTGATCAGCACGTTCGACGGACTGGGCCCTGAGGGGTCGGACAAGATTCTGGCCGAAGCGGGGTTCGGAACGCGACATTCTCCCTCGAAGCTGAAGAGTCGCGAAATTGAGAAGCTGCATGCCGCCATGCGGAATGTGAACATTTCCGAAGGGCAGTCCATGCAGATCTTGCGCTTCGCCAATCGGGTTCCGCTGCAGTTCAAGTTGCGGGACTGCGCGATTACCGAAGCGATCATCAACACGAATTGGCGTTCCTATGGGCTCAGCCAGTCCCGGGGGGCCCTCCCGGCCGGGCCGGTCTCGGTCATGGTCCATATCGCCAGCGTCTGGGTTCCCTTCACCAGCGAATCGAAGGAGGCGATCGCCTCCTATCCGGAAATCCAAAAGGAACTTCGACTCGCTCTGCAAGCCGTGGGACGGAAGCTCGGAATGTACCTCCGCCGCCGCAAGCTGGTGCAGCGAGAGGGTGAGCGGCGATCGATCTTCTTGCGATATCTCCGCGAAGTTGCCACGGCGGTCAGTGCGATTAACGGAGTGGACCCGGAGAAGCTGTACGACGAACTGCTGCATGTCGCCAAACGGAAGACAGCCGAAGCCGACTTGAAGATGGATGAGCGGGGTCGAGCGATCACGACGGAGGAGGAACTGGACTTCGGTGAGAATGTATTGATTGTCGAACACGATCATGAACAGTTGCTGTCCGAGCAGTTGAGTGCTCGGCGAGCGGCCAACGGTACTCCTTCCGAATAGCCCAGATCCCGAATAACCCAGATTCAGAATAACCCAGATCCCGGATAACACAGACAGGTTATGGCCAAGAAAAAGTCGCGCAAGGCAAAGCCTCCGGAACCCGAGACGAAAGCCGATGTAAAGCTTTCCGAGGCGGACCATCGGACCCTGAAATCGCTCCGTACGTTGGCGGATCAGATTGTGACGACGGCCGAACGGAGCCGCGCGCCCCACATGGATATCCCCTCTCGTTCCCTATCGAATGTTCGCTACAACAAGTCGAAGCGGTTCATCGAGATGGGGTCGGGAACGAATCGCCGCGAATTGTTCAATCTCTCGCAAGCCAAGTCCTACATGCAGACCGTCCTGGTCGGCAGTGGCTGCAAGCAGTTGATTGAGCAGGGGAAGACGACCAGTATCCGAGGTATGTATTACCTGCTGAAACATACCATCGAAGGGACCAAGGAAGAGACGTTCAAGGATCAGGCGGAATGCGATCCGGTGATCGAGGATCTGGAAGTCACCCTGAATGCCCTCCGCGAGGAATTGCACGTTTACGCCTCGAACCGAGGGTCGATGGTCGGCAACATCACGCTGAATGACAGCGGAGATGAAATCGATTGTTCACGCATGGGGAGCGGCGGCTACAACATTCCCTCGATCGTGGAACCGGATATCATTCAGTTCCTGAAGTCGGATGCCGAGTTTGTGCTGCATGTCGAAAAAGATACGGTCTGGAGGCGGTTCAACGAGGACAAGTTCTGGCGGAAGCACAACTGCATTCTGACCCATGGAGGCGGCCAGCCTCCGCGGGGAGTCCGCCGACTGCTGTACCGACTGCATCATGAACTGAACCTGCCCGTCTATTGCTTGCTGGATAACGACCCTTGGGGATATTACATCTACAGCGTTATCAAGCAGGGCTCGATCAATCTGGCCTTTGAATCCAAGCGGATGGCAATTCCCGACGTGAAGTTCATCGGACTGCGGAGCAAGGACTATGAGCGCTGCGGATTGACTCCCAGCGTGACAATCGCCCTCAGCGACAGCGACCGGAAACGGGCGCAGCAAATCGCCAAGTATCCCTGGTTCGAGCACAAGAAGCCGTGGCAAAAGGAAATCGACATGATGCTCAAGAACGGTTTCAAGCTCGAAGTGGAAGCCCTGGTCAGCAAGGACATCAGCTACGTGACGGAGACCTACGTTCCGGAACGGCTTGCGGACCAGGACTTCTTGGATTGACACCCGTGCGGGCGGAGTTGGCAACCGGGGCGAGCCAACGCTTCCAGATTCTCGCTTCCAGATTCGCTTCCCGTTTGTGCGATGAACCGCCGGCCATGGCCGAGTTCACTTGGTTTCCCGTTCCAGGGGGATTTGGACTCGGACGATCATTTCGTCGTCTCGAGCGTACACGTCTCGGCCGACGTAGGCCGGATGTGCCCAGGTCTCCCCCGTGACGCGGGTCCGTCCCAGTTCCTCGTAGCCGTCGGGCTGGAAGCGGGCATGGACCAGTTCCCCCAGGGCGTTCAGGGCGATCACCTCGTCGCTCTCACCAATCCAAACGAGGCTGGCTTGGGGATTGCGGTCTTCGGGGGTCAATTGATTCTCATCCGTCCACCGAACCGTGCCGCTCGCCAACTTGAAACAGACAATGCCAAACCGCTTGTCCAGCAGATAGACATGGCCATCGCGATAGAGCGGATCGGCCATCAGGCCGCGTAACTGGCGGTTTTCCTCCCAGATTAATTCAGCCTCCTGGGGGTTGTTCCCAAGTCGGATTGCCTTGGAACCTTCCCAGTAGCCGGCCACGAGGACGATCCCCTGTCGAAAGAGAGGGGTGGCGATGGAGACGCCGTAGGTCACGGGATAGGGAATTCTCCACAGCGATTGGCCGGTTGCCGGATCGAGTGACACGATATGTTCGGGGGTCCAGCCGATTAGCTGCTTGCTTCCGGAATGCTCGACCACAATCGGGGTCGCGTAGCCGCAGGAATCGCTTCCCGACTTCCAGGCCAACTCTCCCGTTTCATGGTGGAATGCCATGAAGCAGCCATCCGCCGCTCCTGGATGAACGATAATCAGCTCGCCGTGGCGAATGGGGGACGCGGCGAAACCCCACATCGGTTGCCGAGCTTGCCAGTCCTGCTTGAGGTCGTGACGCCAGAGCACTTGGCCCGATGTGGCATCGAGACAGGCGAAGTGCCCAACCGCTCCCAGTATGTAGACTCGGCCCTCATCGACCAGCGGTGTGGCCCGAGGTCCCTTGTCGTAGTCCAGATCGGTGTAGTCGGCTTCGTAGAGATACTCCCAAATCAGCTGGCCCGAATCCGAGTCGAGGCAGAGGACCCGTTCGTGTTGTTCAGGCTTGGGAGGTCGGTCTTGTGTGTAGAGTCGCCCGGCAGTGACGGCGATGCCCGAGTAACCGGGGGAGATGGGCTTTCTCCAGACTTCCGTGACTCCTTGATGGAGATCGATGGTGGATGGACCGGGAAGATTCCAGACGCCTCTCCCCTCGGGCCCTCGCCACCGGGGCCAATCGGTGGCGGGAGCTTCCCCGAGTGCCGGCCGGGTTGGAGTCGCCGGACCTCCGCAGAGGAGGGCGAGGAGGATGAGCGTCAGGAGCCGAGTGCTGGGTCGATGGAGATTCGCGTACTGTGGCATGTCATTTTGGGGCATGTCGTTTTGGGGCATGTCGGTCTGGTGGGGAAAAAGTGGAGGAAGAGAGTGGAGAAAAAAAAGGGGGAGCGGGAGCCTTGTGGAACTCACCCGTGGGGTCTTTTATGGTAACGTATTGGAATATTCGATGCAGGGGTAGGATCTTAAGGCGGCCATGGCGCCCCTGCTCGGTTTGGCGGGCAGATATTTTCGCTTTCTGAAGGAATTCGGGGATTACGCCTCGTTGACATGCCGCTCCCCCCTCATTACA
>JBJHCD010000247.1:0-1423 GCA_050485845.1 Pirellulaceae bacterium
CCACGAGACCGAGAACTCCGGCCTCCTCGGTGAAGGAAATCGCCCCGGGGACCACTTCGCACAGGCAGCAGGCTGCCCCGAGATACGCCTGATAGGTCCCAACCGAGCAGACGGGCACGACTGCCTGAAGTCGCTGGTCGATCGCCCCAACGTACATCGACTGGTTGCCTCCCCCACTGGCCCCGGTGACGCCGATCCGTTGTGGATCGACATCCGGGCGGGATTCGAGGTAGTCGATCGCTCGCATGTTTTCATAGACCTGCAGGCCGGAGAGGGCCAGGCCGGTGGGCCAGAGCGTCGCTCCGACCATTTCCCCGTGGTATTCACCCAACTCCGGCTTCAGGCCCCGCTCGCCAGCCCCGAAGGCATCGACGCACAGCACGAGAAAACCAAGTTTGACCAGGCCCAGGCAGCGGGCCTGGACGGTCGGATCTTGCTTGGCGCCTCGCCAATGCCCGTGGACACACAACACGGCGGGAAAGGGGCCTTCTCCCTCGGGAACGTAGACGTTGGTCGTCATCTCGATCCCTGGCCGAGGGTGAAGCACTCGCTTCTCGACTCGATATCCCTCCCGCTTCAGGTCCCCCAGGTCGAGTGGACTTAGTGGGGAAGGCTCGGACGGAAAAGGGCCCCAGGCGGCAAGGAGACGGTTTCGGATGACTTCACGCTGCCGTTCCCATTCGGTCCGATCGCTTGGGACCAAGTCCCCCCGCCGAAACGACTCCGCTTGATGTCGAATCCAGTGCAGGTACTGTTCGGAACGGGGAGGAAGGTCGGCGTTGGGCATGGATTAGATCAGCTCGCGAATCGGCTCCCGGTGATCGACCAGGAATTGAGGACGACCATTGTGGTCGGGGATGGTGACATGGGAGACGTCGATTCCGAGTTGTCGGTAGAGCGTGGCGAAGACTTCTTGGTAATGAATGGGGCGGTCATGAGGGACCTCGCCAAGTCGATTGGTGGAACCGATGACTTGCCCCATCTGCATTCCGCCTCCGGCCAACAGGGCGCAGGAGACCTGCGGCCAATGGTCCCGCCCGGCGTCCTTGTTGATCCGCGGGGTTCGGCCAAACTCTCCCCAGGCAATGACGCTGACATCCTTCTCCAATCCCCGGTGATGCAAGTCCTCCACCAAGGCGGTGATCCCTTGATCGAACTTCGCCAATTGCTCGGGAAGCCGCTTGAAATTCGAGTGATGTCGGTCCCAGCTTCCGAACGAGAGGGTGACGCAACGGACGCCCGCCTCGACCAGTCGGCGGGCCACCAGGAATTGGTCCATCCAGTGGGGGCCGGCATCCTCGCCAAACGCCGGGTCAGGCCCCCCTCGGCCGTAGCGGTCCCTTAGTTTGGGATCCTCCTGCTCGACATCCAACGCTTCCACCAACTTACTGGAGGTGAGGACGTCAAAGGCCTTGCGGGTGAC
>JBJHCD010000247.1:1433-7670 GCA_050485845.1 Pirellulaceae bacterium
GAAGGCATCATGGCCATCGAGGCTGCCGTCGGCATCCGCCTCGCGACGGAACCGGTCGACGCTGGCCAGCAGTGCTTGACGGTCACGCAACTGATCCAGAGTAATGCCCGAAAGACGCATGTTGGCCATCCCCTCACCGTCCGGCTGGAACGGAGCGTGCGCCAGGCCCAGGAACCCGGGATATCCGGGATTTCCGTAGGGTTCATGCCGAGTCTTAATCGTCAGTCCCACAAAGGGGGGCACTGCTTTATCGACCGGCCCCTGAAGTTTGGAGACGGCGGACCCGAGCGAAGGGTGACCGTTCTGCCGACCCAGGGGGCCGATCGGATAGCCGCTGACGCAGAGGTCGGAGGCGTGTTGGTCGGGACAGCCATGCAGCGAGCGGATGATGGCGAATTTGTCCATCATTTGCGCCAGCCGAGGCATGTGTTCGCAGATCTCTATTCCGGAGACGTTGGTTCGAATCGGGCGGAACTCCCCCCTCACCTCCGCTGGAGCATCCATCTTCAGGTCGAACATGTCCTGGTGAGACGGGCCGCCCGAGAGGAAGATCATAATGACAGCCTTGTGTCCCAGACCTTCTCCCTGATTCAGTGCTCCCTGATTCAGTGCTCCCTGATTCAGTGGCGACGTGGCTTGGGCACGCAGGATTTGGGGGAGGGAGAGGCCTCCGAGTGCCAAGCCACCGATCTTGAGAAAGTGACGACGTGTTTGATGATCGCAGTGCGAATCTGGCTGTCGGCCAGCTAGTGTCAACATACTTAAGTAACTCTCCTCGACCCATTGGCGAGTCTCGTGTCTGGAATTTACCCCTTCGTCACCGAACATAGCGGAGATTCCCTGCTCGGGTCAACGGAGCAGTCGTTCACCGGGCGGCATGGCGGCGTGGCAACGTAAACGGAGTCGCTCGAATGGACCGGTTGCAATCGGGCCGCTGGGACTCGTCTGCTGGAACTCGTCTGCTGGAACTGGGCCGCGTGAACTGGGCGAATCTCGAGGACGGTCCTGTCTCAATCTGTTACACTGATGTGACACGGACAGGCTGACGCGCGGTAACCCAGCGGTAACCCGCGGCAACAGAGACGGTTACGCAGTGGCTCGGTCGTGCGGACTTTCCCTATTGGGGAAATGGGGAAATGGGGAAATGGGGAAATGGGGAAATGGGGAAATGGGGAAATAGGGTGAACCGAATCGATCGAACGTGGAAGATGGGAAGCGCAAGAGACCAGGAGCGAGCGACATGTCCAACCTGACCATCGGGGGCGGAGGGCTGGAGTACTTCACGGCGGTTCGCCGCGAACTGCATCAGATACCGGAACTGGGGTACGAGGAGTATCTGACGGCCGACCGCATTCGAGCCGAACTGGATCGGCTGCAGATCAGTTTCGTGGCGGGCGTGGAGGATGCCCCCACGGCGACGGTGGCCTTGCTGGGTGACGCCGGCAAACCCTGCGTGGCGTTGCGAGCGGACATTGACGCGCTGCCGATTGTCGAGCAGACGGGACTTCCGCATGCCAGTCGGCACGAGGGGAAAATGCATGCTTGTGGCCATGACGGACACACGGCGACGTTGCTGGCCACGGCCGCGGCCCTGCAGCCAATCCTGTCGGACCTCTCGGTTTGCGTCAAACTCCTCTTTCAACCGGCGGAAGAAGGAGGTGGTGGCGGCAATCGCCTGGTCAAGGCCGGGGTGCTCGATGGACGAATCGGCCCCCGCGTGGAAGCGATTTTTGGACTTCACGGCTGGCCGGCACTGCCGGTCGGCGTGGTGAGCACCAAGCCGGGACCGCTTCTGGCAGCCACGGACACCTTCGAAGTGACGGTACGAGGCCGAGGCTGTCACGGCGCGTTTCCTCATTGGGGAAGTGACGCCGTAACCACGGCCGCCTCGATGGTCACGAATCTGCAGCAGTTTGTCAGTCGTGATCGTGATCCGACTCAGCCGGCCGTCCTTTCGGTTTGCATGTTTCATGCCGGGACGGCGACCAACGTGATTCCCGACATGGCAACCTTTTCGGGGACCGCGCGGACGCTGACCCCGGCGAATCGGACCAAGCTGCGGGAATCGGTGGAGCGGCGAGTGAAAGGACTCGCCGAGGCGGGGGACTGCCAGGCCGAGGTGCGGTGGACCGATGGTTATCCCCCGACGGTGAATGACCCGCGGATGGCGGAATATGTGGCCCAGGTGGCTCGCGACTCCTTGGGCGAGAACCGCTTCCTTCCGACTCCATACGCCACCATGGGGGGCGAAGATTTTTCCTACTACCTGGAACAAGTCCCGGGGTGTTTCTTTCTCATCGGCGTGATGCCAACTGGGCAAAGCGAATACCCTGCCCTGCACAACGATCACTTTGACTTTACGGACAGTGCGATGGAGACCGGAGTCCAGATGTTCGTGGAACTGGTGCGTCGTTTTTCGACGGACCGCTTGGTAGCCGCTTGACTCACGTTGAGCACGAAAGTGCAAGGAACACGCCCCTGCCGACTCTCATGGCATCATTGATTCGATTTCCCGAATGGCCGGATTATCGCCGATCACGTCGCCGATCACGTCGCTGATCACGTAACCGCTCGGGAGCATGATCATGATGGAATAAGGGATGGCTGGCCGAGTGGGCAGAAGTTTGAGGGCCGACCATGACATGTACGCCACTCCGGCCGGAGACCTCCTCGAGTTCTGATGGCCGAGCGAACAACGAGCCGGCGACAGCGAACTCCTCGGACTCCCCCGATGCTTCCCCTGGGAAAGAACTGGAGACGGTGCGGGGATTTCGCCGATGGCTCTATCTGGCTCTGGCGAGCTGGTTCTTCTTCTTGGCGATTCTGGGGGCCATCCTACCGGGGCTTCCGACCACGCCATTTCTGTTGTTGACCAGTTTCTTCCTGGTTCGAACTTCCCCTCGACTGAACGCTGCCCTGCTCCGCTCTCGTTTTTTCGGGCCCATCCTTCGCGACTGGCAGCAGCACCGGGGGATCCGCCCTCATGTCAAGGTTCAAGCCCTCCTGGTCGTGGTGATTACACTCGGCTTGACGCTCTACTTCTCTGGACTCACTTGGCCTCTGAAAGGCGTCATCCTCGGATTGGCCCTGATCGGAGTGCTGGTCATTCTCCGCTTGCCGGAGACCCCCTGAACTTGCCATTCGGATTTTCTGTCGCTGATTTTCCGTCGCTGATTTTCCGTCGCTGATTTCCGCATGCTGTTTCCCGGTGCTGATTTTTGTACGCTGATTGCTGACGCTGCAACTTTGCATCCAGGTGCCGCCACGACGACTTTGCAGTCCGGGCGACCACGTTTCCCAAATGGAGAGGGCTTGGCATGAGCTTCATTGATCCCCGGCGCATGGATCGCCGCGACCTACTGAAGGGCGTGGCGGCAGCCTCACTTACCGGCGTGGCGGGGACGCTCGGCGCACCATCCGCGTCTCCCAAGTCGCCAGGATCCGCCTTGGCAGGTGAGACGAACGGGAGCGACTCCTTATCATCCCCCTTCACCTCCGCTCGCCTCCAGGATCGCGGGGAGCGAATTCGAGCCGAGAATGCTCGGCCCGGAACGACCGATTGGCAGCTCACTCGAGTCCGCATCAACCAGGCGAGTTATCGCACCTCGCTGATTGAAGGTTACTGCTCGCGCCAATCTCTCTCCGCCGGCGAGACTCTGTCGATCCATGTCAGTACGGACCCGGCCAGAAAGTTCACGCTCGACATCTACCGCATGGGGTACTACGGTGGGATGGGAGCCCGGCACGTCACGACGCTCGGTCCCTTGCCAGGTTCAGCGCAGCCTGTTCCTGAAATGACGCCCGAACCCGCTCGGCTCCGCGAATGCCGGTGGGAGCCGAGCGTTCAGTTTCCGATTCCGGAGGACTGGTTGAGTGGCGTCTACTTGGGGAAGCTGACCACGATTCCGGATTCCCCTTCCGAGCCGTACTGGCAGAGTTATGTCATCTTCATCGTCCGAGATGATCGAGAGGCCGATATTCTGTTTCAGTGCAGCGACAATACTTGGCAGGCCTACAATGCCTGGCCCGTGAATGAGTCGCTCTATACGCATCCGGCGGGTGCACATGCTCCCGGCGTGGCGGTCAGTTTCGATCGGCCTTACGGCAAGTATGTGCAGATTTTCGACCATCCACTCTCTGTCGGTTCGGGCGAGTTCCTGTTGTGGGAGTACCCGCTGTGCTATTGGCTCGAGCAGCATGGTTATGATGTCACGTATGGCTCCAACGCCGACACGGTGGATCCGGCCTTCATCACGCGGTGTCGAGCGTTCCTGAGTGTCGGGCATGATGAATACTGGGACCTTGAGCAATATCGGGCGGCCGAGCAGGCGATTGCGGCGGGCGTCAATTATCTCTGGCTCTGCGGCAACTCGGTCTTTGTCGTTTCTCCCTTCTCACCCAGTTCGTCCGGACGCCCCCAGCGGATTCTGACTCGGTCCGGTGCCTTCGGTCCGATCCGCGATGACGAGATGAAGGCCTATGCGGCCATGTTCGCGGGCCTGGAGGGAGAGGGGCCGGACGAGCGTCGAATCATCGGTGCCCGCAGCGTCGTTCCGTTTAATGGAGGAGGGGACTGGACCTGCACGCTGCCCGACCACTGGATTTTCACGGAGACGGGCATGAAGAATGGGGAGAGCATCCCCGGACTGGTCGGCTGGGAACATCATGGCGAACCCGATCCCGATCGCGAGGGACTGGAGGTGGTGGCGGAGGGGCGAATTTGGTCGGGCGGGACGCGGGAGGGGGAATATACCGCGACGATCTTCCCGGGCCCAGGCGGGAATTTCGTCTTCAACGCCGCCACGATCTACTGGGCCCAGGGACTCGCCTCGCCTCCGGGACATATTCTCCCCTGGTCACACTGGTCGCGTCCGCATGGGCCCGATCCTCGAGTTCAGCAAATCACTCGAAACCTGCTGGACCGGGCCATCGGCTAGAGGTCGCCTGGTGGCGACCTCATGGCCGGCCGACGGCACGTCCCGGCCGCTGGTTTCAGGGCGTCGGCTGGATTAGGATGATGATCGTCTTCGGCTTGCCTCTCGCCGCTGCCCCGACTCGTTCCTCGCACAACCCTCGCCCCACATTTCTCACGCCTCACGCCGTTGCTCCCACCTCTCTCATGACTCCGTTCTTTCTCCTGTCCCATTCCCAATGTCCGTCTTGCCGTAAGGACCCGATTGTGATGAGTAGTCGATCGACCGACTTTTTGCGAAAGTTTGTTTTGGGGCTCGCGATCTTGGCCGTGTGCGGGGCGTCCGGTTCGATCTCCCAAGGGGCGGAAGGGGATGAGACCGTTCAGAAAGCGATCTCCCCACAGGATGGGCCGATCAAGCTGTTCAACGGCGAGAACCTGGACGGTTTTTAGAGCTGGATTCACGGGCCTGGTTACGAGGACCCCAACCAGGTCTTTACGGTACAGGATGGGATGCTCCGAGTTTCCGGTCAGGGATATGGAGGTTTGATTACCAAGCAGAGCTACCGCGACTATCACCTGATCATCGAGTTCAAATGGGGCGAGAAGACCTGGGATGATCGAGCGGACCGGGCCCGAGATTCGGGGGTTCTCGTTCATTGCCATGGTCCCGACGGAGGTTTCGGTGGGCGGTGGATGGCGTCCATCGAAGCACAGATCATCGAGGGGGGAGTCGGCGATATTCTGGTGCTCAGCGGCAATGACCCCGAGACCGGGAAGGAGTACCCCGTTTCCCTGACGGTTGAAATTACCAAGGATCGGGATGGCGAGAAGGTCTGGCAGCGAGGGGGTGAGCGGATCACGATCAATAGCGGTCGCATCAATTGGTTTGGACGAGATGTCGACTGGGTGGATAAGATCGGCTTCCGAGGTAAAGATGACGTGGAGAGTCCGTTTGGCGAGTGGACTCGGATGGACGTCATTTGCGATGGCGGCAAGATCCAGTACCTGGTGAACGGCGTCGTCGTGAACGAAGGGTTCGAGGCTTCGCCGGACGAAGGCAAGATTCTGCTCCAAACGGAGCAGGCCGAAATGTTCGTCCGACGTTACGAACTCTGGCCACTTGGCAAGGCTCCTCAAGACTAGTCAAGCCAGTGGCTCCGTTCTCCCGAACGGAGAGTTCGCCGACTCTCCCGAGTCGGCGAAACAATTCCCGCGTCCCTTCCCGTCAGCGCCTTGGGGGAAGAGGAAATGCGACGGACTCGGGAGAGTCCTTGCACTCTTGACTCGGGGAGAGTCAATCCACACAATTCTCCCACCCACTC
>JBJHCD010000248.1:0-7636 GCA_050485845.1 Pirellulaceae bacterium
CGATGACCCGTTCGGAGCGGCCGATGATGACGATCCGTTCGGAGAGACGCCAACTCCGGAACCGGCCACTGACGAAGACGATCCATTCGGAGAGACACCCGCGCCGGCGGACGACGACCCGTTCGGAGCGGCCGATGATGACGATCCGTTCGGAGAGACGCCAACTCCGGAACCGGCTAGTGACGACGACGATCCGTTCGGAGACGACCCGTTCGGAGCGGCCGACGATGACGATCCGTTCGGGGACACGCCGACTCCGGAACCGGCTAGTGACGACGACGATCCGTTCGGAGACGACCCGTTCGGCGCGGACGACGATGACGATCCGTTCGGAGCCCTTCAGCCCGCTGCTCCAGCGGATGTGGCTGGAAGAGTTGCCGAGAGCGTCGAAGGAAACGCCACTCGCCGAGGCGTCGCCGGAGGACTAATGCGGGCATTGGGCCGCCTGGTCCCGAGTGTACCGGAAATGGGAAGTGGCGAAGAAGACGGTTTTGATCCCTTTGCTGACGAACCGCCGAGTGGCGGCGGAAGTCCATTCGGTGGACTCGGCGGCCTCTTGCCTTCCGCCAATCCGACGGGACCGGGGGGTGCGGGAGACGCGGAAGGGTTTGATCCCTTCGCGGACGAGTCGGCACCGAATGGAGACGACCCTTTTGGTTTCGATCCGTTTGCCGACGACGACAACTCGAGCGAGGAAGTTGACCCGTTTGCCGATGATTTCACGGATCCTTTTGGAGATCCCTGAGTTTTCAATCTCTAGCTGGACCGAGTGCTCGCGTTTCTGGAATGCCAAGCGCGGGCTAACTTGATGGCAAAGTCCTCTGTAATATGGCAAAATCCAGGCCAGCGGTTGAATGTCACGGAAGTGATGTCCCGCTGGCTTTTTTTTGCGTCATGTGGACGGGCAGGTCGCGTCCTCCTCCGACTGGTTTGCTTCCAGGTTTTCCTTTCTGCCGAAAGTTCAGTTTCCGCCATGCCTCACTTCCCCCACGTCGCCCATTCGATGATCCGCTCGATTTCGAACTGCCTCCCCTTGCTGGCGTGCGTTGGCCTCTACCTGTCCGCGGTCCACTGCCATGCGGCGTCTGCTCCCCCCACCATCACGGAGCTTCCTGTCCGTGGACTGCAAGTTGGTGGAACGACCACCATCACGATCCAAGGGACGGAGCTTCTGCCCGCACCGCGAATCGTGCTCCCGGTTCCCATCCTGCGGCAGGAGCTTCAACCTGGTGGAACGGCCGAACGGATTGAAGTGGAAGTGGAACTGAGCGGGCAGGTCTCTCCCGGCATGCTTCCCCTGCGAATTCAAACCGCTGCCGGCATCAGCAATTCCGTGCTGATCGGAGTTGATCGTCTTGCGGAGCAAGAGTTTCAATCCGAAGTCTCGCTGCTACCAAGTGCCTTCCACGGCACGGTGCGGGGAGCGGAAGTGATGCGAACGTCGTTCATCGGCCGCAGGGGCATGCGGATTACAGCCGACGTGGAAGCTCGGCGACTCGGCTCCGAACTTCGTCCCGTGTTGCGCATCCTGGATGATCAAGGAAGGCAGTTGGGCTGGAACCAAGGGCACTCCTTCCTGCAAGGGGACGCTCGAGTCACTTTAACCCTGCCGGCCGATGGCAGCTACCATGTGGAACTTCATGACTTGCTCTACAAGGCTCCATCCCCCGGATTTTTCCGCCTGAAGGTTGGGACCTTTGATTACGCCGACCAAGTCTTTCCCCCGGCGATGCGGCGAGGAGAATCGGCCCCGATTCAGTTGCTGGCACAGGACAGACGCCCGACGTCGCTTCGAATGACTGCTCCCTCGGAGACTCCGGAGAGTTGGCTCCCGGTCGTTTCTCGTTCCCCGTGGTTCACGGGAATCCCTCCCGCGATGGCCCTTTCGGATCACCCGGAATTGGTCGAGGGGGGAGCCTCTGAACTTCTCGAACTACCGGGGGTGCCCAGCGCCGTGAGTGGACGCTTGATGACAGCGGGAGAGAAAGATACCTACTCACTCGCCGTTCAGCCTGGGAGCACTCTGCGTCTGGAAGTATTTGCTCAGCGAATCGGCAGCCCCATCGACGGCGTCCTGCTTGTTCAGAATGAACAAGGCCAGACCTAGGCCCGCGGCGATGATCAGCTTGGTACTACTGACCCAGGGGTGGACTTCACCGTTCCCGAAGGTGTCAGTCAACTGCGACTGGTTGTCCACGACCTCCTGGGGCACGGTGGGGAATCGGCCATCTATCGACTCATCGTCCGCGACCCGACTGCCCCGACATTCTCCCTGGCCCTGGACCAGGACCGGTTGAACATCGCGTCGGCCGGCGGAGAGTTGCTTCAAGTCACCGCCACGAGGCACGAATTCAGTGGCCCCATTGATCTGGAACTGACCGGACTGCCGGAGGAGATCGAAGTGACCGGCGCGAGAATCCCGGCGGGGGCGACCGAGGCCCTGCTGGCTTTTCATTCCCCATCGCCCACGCCCGACCTCAGCCAGCTTCAAGTCCGGGGGCAAGCGACACGGGCTGATGGCCAGGTGATCGACAGCTTGGCGACCGTCGCCGATCGCGTTGAGGCTCGGCAACAGCCCTGGCACGCCTCGGCAGTCCCGGTCGCCGTCGTCGAAAGGGGGCCGCTGGAAGTCCGATGGGATTCTCCCGAGAAGCAAGGTCTTCCGCGAGGCGGAGAAATGGCCGCCCAACTGCGGTTGTCACGCGAGCCTGATGCCACCGGAACCGTTCGCCTCCGCCTGCTGACCACTCAGCCCATGCCGCGAAAGAAGATCAAGGAAGAGAATCAGGAGAAGGAAGTCGACGATCTGGATCGCGCCCTGCGTCTTGCCGAGGAGGTGACGATCGATTCGGGAGAGTCGGAGATTGAAGTCAAGGTTCTCGTTCCCGAAGATCTCCCAGAAGTGGAGTGGGGCTTGCTGTTCGCCGCCGAACTGCTCGGCGACGATGGCGAGACCGTGACGACGACCGCTTACACGGCAACCCATTTCTTTACCCCTTGGACGCCCGAGGCCCCGGAGAGTGAAACAGAGGAAGAAAAAGCGGGAGAAAAAGAGGGCGATTCAGAGACTGAAACAGAGGGCGAGCCGAAGCTTGAGTCAGAGATTGAGTCAGAGCGTTAGTCAGAAGGTGGTTCGGAGGGAGACGAGGACCCATCGTGACGCGGCAGGCTTGAGAAGCACGGATCGTCGGTCGGCAGGCGATTTCCGCCCCCTTCAACCTCTCAATTTAGGGCTGGGAGGACGAGTCCGAGCCGGCGGTCTGCCGCTCGTATTTCACTCGGTACTTCTCATACAGTCGCTTGTGGCGGTCGTTCATAACGACCGGACGTCCCTCGATGTAGGCGGCTTCCACTTGGGTTGCCGTCTCCAAGGGGTCGCCGTCGGTGATGATGAGTGTCGCGTCTTTGCCCACGTCGAGGCTTCCGACTCGGTCCGCCACTCCCAGAATGCGAGCGGGTGAGAGCGTGATCGCCCGCAGCGCTTCATCGCGAGGAAGTCCGTAGGCGGCCGCCGTCGCGGCATGGTAGGGAAGGTTGCGCATGTTCGCGGCCCCAAACCGGTCGGCCGTGGAAATACAAAATGGAATCCCGGCCTGGCGGAGGCGTTCCGGGAGCGTGTAGGCCTCGTCGTAGGCATCGGAACGTCGCAGGGGCAATCGGTAGACTCCCGCCACGATCACCGGTATGTCGTGCTTGCGAAGCAAATCAGCACAGTGGGGCGCGTCGTAGCCGCCATACAGGATCATTCGAACTTGCTCGCGATCGGCAAAGCCAATCGCCGATTGAATCTGGCGAATCTCATCGGCCGAGACAATCAAGGGGAGCTTTCCCTCCAGCACGGGCAGCATCGCCTCCCAGCGGAGATCGATCCGGTCGCTCCCGGCTTGGCGAGCCTTCTTGTAGGCTCGAGCGTCCGCGAAATGCTGGCGTAGCGTGGACAATTCGTCGGCCCCCGCCGCCGCTCGTCGAGAAGAGGGAGGATTCTCTAGCAGATTGGATATCCGCGGCCACTGGACATGAAGCCCGGCGCTTCCCAACAAGGTCATCTCTTCGTAGCTCCACCCATCCAGTTGAATGACCGCGGATTGTCCAGAAATGAGTCCTCCTTGCGGCGCGGTGAGCGTCAGCAAGACTCCATTACCGCGCGTGACGGGAATCAATTCGCTATCGGGATTCACGGCCACCATGGCTCGGACGTTCGGATTCAGCGACCCGACCTCGGTATGGTCCTGAGTTGCTCGGACCGAGTTGACTTCCGTCAGTCCGAGATTGGATAAAGGATCGAACAGGCCGGGGTAGAGATGTCGCCCCGTGACCTCAATCCGTTCGGCCTCCTCGGGAATCTCCACGTCCTTTCCCAGTGCCACAATCTTGCCACCATCGATCAGCAGAGTTCCCTCGGTGATGGCCGGGCCGGAGACCGGATGAATCGTGCCGCCGACCAGGGCGATCGGATGGTCGGATTGGGCTCCCGGTATTTCGGGATGAGCGAGCAGGGTGGCGGGAAGCGAAATGAACACCGACGTGACCACCAAAAGGCTCGCGGCGAACAAACCCGCGGACAAGAAAGAGTGAGTCGGTCCACGACGCCTTGGAGTTCGCATCTGGGCGGCAAGTCGCCTGGGCCGGACAAACTCCGCCAAAATGGAACAGACCGCTTGTATTCGGTGATGAAGGCCGGGAAGAGAAGAACCGGCGGAGATCTCGGGCCGGTGCAAATTGTCTAGTGGTGTCATGAGTTTTCACAGTGCTGAAAAGGTACAGGACGGCTACACCAGCAAAGTCGGGCGGGTTCGGAGAATACCGGAAATGTCCGGAAGTTCCAAAATGGCGGCAAGGCGAATCACTGGTTGGATTGAGCCAGACAATGTCCGCAGAACAAGTCGACTCGGGGCCAGAGGTCCGATGGATCCTCGCGAGTTTCACTCGCTTCGCGTGGTCGCTGTCCCGACTTCAAGACCTTCTGGACCAACGTCCGACGCATGCTCGCGACCTCCTCCCGTTCCCGCCGATCCTCCTCCAGATCAAAATAAACTCGGCCATCAATCCACGTCTGTTCACAACGCGAATAATTCGACAACGGCGGACCGCTCCAGACCACCAGATCCGCGTCCTTGCCGGCTTCCAGCGAACCAACATGCTCATCGATCCGCAATTGGCGAGCGGGATTCAGGGTGACGAACTTCAAGGCTTCCTCCGGGGGAACTTGACCATACTTCACGGCCTTGGCGGCCTCGTGATTGAGGTGCCGAGCGAGTTCGCGGTCGTCGGAATTGAACGAGACCACTACTCCGGCACGATGCATCAGGGCCCCATTATGCGGAATCGCGTCAAAGACCTCGAACTTGTAGGCCCACCAGTCGGAGAATGACGAGCCCATTGCCTCCAAGTCGGCCATCTCGTCGGCCAACTTATATCCTTCCAGGATGTGCTGGAGTGTTCCGATCTGAACGCCGAATTCCTGCAAGGTTCGCAGCATGGCCAGGATTTCATCCTGCCGATAACTGTGGCAGTGAATCCAGCGAGTCCCCTCGAGTATCTCCACGATCGCGTCCAGTTCCAGATCGCGCCGGGGAGGCAGGCCTCGCCGGTTTTCCCTCCAATCGCTCCATTGATCGCGATACTGGCGTGCTGCCAGGAACTCGTCACGAATCAACTGCTCGACGCCCATCCGGGATTGAGGATATCGCGACCCCTGAGTCGCTCGGTTGCTTTGTTTCACATTCTCCCCCAGGGCGAACTTGATGCCCGCGGGAGCTTTCTCGAATTTCAGTTGCGAGGGGAGGCCTCCCCATCGCAATTTGATGACCTGGTTCTGACCACCGATGGGATTGGCGGAACCATGAAGGATGTTGGCCGCCGTGACACCTCCGGCTAATTGGCGATAGATATTGATGTCGTTACTGTCCAGAAAGTCGCTGATTCGCACCTCGGCGGTGATCGCCTGCCCGCTTTCATTGATCCCGCCGTCGGTGGCCATGTGCGAATGGCAGTCGATAATTCCGGGGGTAATGTGTTTACCCCGCAGATCGATCACTTCCGCCCCGGAAGGAACACTCAGTTCCCGCCCCACGGCCAGAATCTTTCCCTCGCCGATCAGAATCGAGGCATCCTCGAGGAGACCATCCGGGCCACACGTCCAAAGTGTCGCGCCGGTCAGCATCACCAACTTGGGCTGTTCCGGAGGACCGAGCCTTCCGAATGCCATCAGCGGAAAACGAACAGGGAACGAAGCCCCCTCGGGATCAGAGGCCTTGGAATCGGCTGAAGACTCTCCCGATTCACGCTCCTCGGTCCCAGCCAAATGCTCGTCCGATGCATTCGGTTTCTCCGGTGACTCCGAGCCCTCTTCATCCGAAGTGGCCTCGGGGGACGGCTTGGCCGCATCTGCCTCTTGATCTTCTTCTTGATCTGAATCCTGTTCACTATCCACGGTCGTGGCCGCGGCCGAATCTTCTCGCCGAGTGGCGGCGGTCGGTCGCGTCTCTCCCTCGGGCCAGACGATCGTGCCGACCCAATTGGCAGGCTCGCCGGCCGGACGCGAGACCACGACCGAGAGCTGAGCGATCCCGGGATGTCCCAAGGAATCCGCCGAGAAAATGGCATTCAGTCTCTCATCTCGAAATCCGATCTGGCTCAGCCTCACCTCGACGCCTGTCGATTTCTCTTCGCTTGCCGACTCTTTTCCTTCGTCATTCCCCTTCGAATCCTTCCGCTCCAATATTCGCAATCTCCCTCGTGGATTGTCGATCGCTCCTGAAAATTCCCATTCCGCCGAGACCTCGCGGTCGGGTAACTCCAGCGTTGTGCTCCAGGTCCCGCGGACATCGACCGTGGGAGGGACGTCGAGGGGATACCGAGTGCCGTCGACCCAGGTTTCGATCACCTTGGTCTTGTCTGAAAACAAGTCTCCATCACAAACGACCAGGTGAGCCAACTTGCCGGGAGCGATCCTCCCGAGATATTCCTCGACGCCAAACAATTCAGCCGGCATGACGGTGAGAGCATGTAAAGCCCGTTCGGCCGGTAGCCCCCGTCGAACCGCTCGTCGGACCGCCGGAAGAAACTCGTTCACGTTCCGCAATCCATGAGTCGTGAAGGCGATCGGGACTCCGGCCTGATCCAGACGCCCTGGGTTTTCCGGCGCGTGGTCCCAATGCATCAGCTCGTCCAGTGACGTATTCAGCACGGCCTCCGGCGAGGAGACGTTGGGGGGGCGAGGAAAATCGAGCGGCAATATGATGGGGCGATGCAATGCGCGAATCGCGTCCAGTCGTCGGTACTCCCACCCCGATCCGACCATTCCGATGCGGAGCGAGAATTCCCGAGCGAACTCGTCCGCTCGCAATGAGGCCAGTTCATTCGCGGTGTTGACCAGAACCAGATGGTCGCTGTGAGGATATCGGGCCAGTACGTCGAGCGCGTCGTTGGTTTCCGGGCGAATCGCCGAGCGGCCGGCTTGGTGGGCCTCCAGAGCTTGACGGTGCCAGAGAGCGTCGTACATCGCTTGTCGAGCCAGCGCGACCGCCCCCATGGGCGAATTCGGATAGGCCGAACGGCCCCGCCGCGCGAGCGTGAGCCGGAAATGCTGGGCGACATCACGGCGGAGGATCACGTCGGCCCCAGAGGAATCGCC
>JBJHCD010000249.1:0-555 GCA_050485845.1 Pirellulaceae bacterium
AGCGTCGCGAGCCGACTGAACCAGGTCCACCGCCGATCATCGGATGGCGACGCCGAATCTTCGGCCTCTGCTTCCGCGGTGCTACTCGGCTTGACGGCATCGTCGCTCAGCTTCGTCTCGGCTTCAACAGGATGGCGCAGCAAGTCATTGATAAAGGATGCGGCGGAGGAGTTGAGGGAACTGGAGAGCGTGGACATGGCGGCGGAGAAAACAGCTGCCAAAACGATTCCGACCACGCCGATCGGCAACTGCTCGACGATAAACGTCGCGAACATTTCATCCGCCTTTTCAAACTCGCGGGCGTTCTCGCCGACTCGATAGAAGCAGGTCAGCCCGATGCCCAGCAGCAAGAACATCGCGAACTGCAGCATGACGACCGGGCCGCTGAGGGCGATAGCCAGGCTCGCATGACGCTGATTGCGAGCGGAAAGGTATCGCTGGACCATTAATTGGTCCGAGCCGTGCGTGGCTAATGACAGGAAAATGCCACCCAGGATGCCGGACCAGAGAGTGTACGGTTCGGATAAGACTTCAGGAAAAGTCAGGGGAACGTGG
>JBJHCD010000249.1:565-7630 GCA_050485845.1 Pirellulaceae bacterium
ACGTGGATCACGTGCAATTTGTCGTTGTCGCGAGCGAAGGTGGCAATCGTCTCCCAGCCCAGACGCTGAATGAGAAGCAATCCCGCAATCAAACCTCCCAGAAGGTACACCAGCAGCTGAATGCAGTCATTCCAGACCACGGACTTCATTCCGCCGAAGTAGGTATAGAGGATGGTTGCCGAGCCGATCGCAATGACGCTCGCTTCGATGCTGATTCCCAGCACCTTCTCCAGCACGATCGCGGTCAGATAGAGCCGCAGGCCATCGGCCAGGGTTCGCGTGACGACGAACAGCAGCGAGGCGTTCTGACTAGTGGCACGTCCGAATCGGTTGGCCAGGATCTCATAGGCGGTGAAGGGGCGACCTTGAAAAAACTGGGGGAGAAAGATCGCCACGACAATCAGTCGGCCCAGGACGTATCCGATCGTCAGTTGCAGGAACGTCAGGTTGCCATCCTCGGCATACAGAATGCCCGGTATGCTCAGGAAGGTCACCGTGCTGGTCTCGGTGGCGATGATTGAACCGAGAATGGCCCACCAGGGAAGATTGCGTCCACCAAGCAGATAGCCGTCCAGCCCACTGGTGGAGCGTCCCACCCAGATACCGAACAGAACTATCCCCACCATATAGATGGCGAGGATGGCGAGATCGAAAGTGCCGATGTTGAGGTTCAAGCCGCGATCCAAGGTGTGATCCAAGGTGTGTCAAATGCCGGCTGGCCACGGGACGACGAGGTAGGATACATTGAACGAAGTTGCATGGAAGCAGGAAACCGTGAAGCCATGATGCGGTAAAGCAGGTTACATTGTGTGTCGGCTCCGGTCGGCTCGCAAGCGACGGCCGGACTTCCGCCGGCAGGCCCTCCGTGATGCCAGTCTACTGATTGCTGTCTCTGTGACTCTTACTGCCCCCCTAGGCTTTTGATCACTCGCTGACTCTCTCGCTCACCTTATTGCACTCACACTCACGTTCGCACTCACTCATATACACTCTCTCTGCCGGTTGACCCATGCTGGAGCGACTCACCACCGAAGGACGAAATCCGGCCAGCGAAGCGATTGATCGGCTGACGCCGCTGGAGATCGTTCGCTTGATGAATGCCGAGGACGCGCGAGTGCCCTCGGCGGTCGGCGTGGAGGGGGAACGAATTGCCGCCGCGATTGAGGTCATTGCGGATCGCATGAGCCGAGGGGGGCGATTGGTTTACCTGGGGGCGGGAACCAGTGGACGCCTGGGAGTGCTCGATGCCAGCGAATGCCCGCCGACGTTCAACACCGAGCCATGGCAGGTGGTGGGTCTGATTGCCGGGGGACATGACGCGTTGACTCGAGCCATCGAGGGAGCCGAAGATCATCCGGAACAAGCGGTCGTTGACTTACGGGCGATCGAACTGAGTGACCGAGACGTGTTGGTGGGAATCGCCACCAGTGGCCGGACGCCCTATGTGATTGGTGGTCTCGGCAATGCCCGTTCCGTGGGGGCGTTCGCCATCGGCCTCAGCTGCAACGCCGCCTCCGAATTGGAGGAGGTGGCCGACCTGATGATCGTCCCCGTCGTCGGCCCGGAAGTGATTAGTGGTTCCACGCGTCTGAAGGCAGGGACCGCGACCAAGTTGGTCTTGAACATGCTGACGACCGGTTCCATGGTCCGACTGGGAAAGACGTTCGGGAATCTGATGGTCGATCTGAGGGCCACGAATACCAAACTGGTTCAACGCTCCAAGCGTATTGTGGCGGAATTGACTGGGCTGGAGGGACGCGAGGCCGAGACGCTGTTGGCCCGCTGTGATGGCGAATTGAAGACGGCCATCGTCGTCCATTTGCGACAAGTCGATGTCGAGACCGCTCGTCAATATCTCCATGCGGCTGGTGGACACTTGCGCGAGGCTTTGAAGTTGTGATGGGAGCCGAACTCGATTCGTCCCACCACGTGATCGGCGTCGATGCCGGGGGGAGCAAGACGGCTGCCCTGTTGGCTCGGGTCGAACACTCGGATACGTCCACCCGGATTGTCGAACTGGGGCGGGGCCTGGGGGGGCCGGGCAACGCGATCTCGATCGGGTGGGAAAAGGCATGTGCCGCGATTCGTGATTCCATCGGCCAGGCGTTTGCGGACGCCGGGATTCCCGGGGAGAAAGTGGAGTCGCTCTGTCTGGCGATGGCCGGTGCGGGGACGCGAGCCATGCAGGAGCGGTTCGAGTCATGGGGACTCGACGCCGGTTTGGCGTCGCGCGTCCAAGTGGTCACGGATGGGAATGCCGTTCTGGCCGCGGGGACAGCGCGAGGTGTCGGCATCGCGCTGATCGCGGGGACGGGAGCCTTGGCATTGGCTCGAACCGAGGCGGGTGAGCTGTTTCGCTGTGGCGGTTGGGGATATCGCCTGGGGGACGAAGGGGGTGGGTATTGGCTGGGGCTCGAGGGACTGCGGATGATGACCGAAATGGAAGATGGTCGGCGGGAGCGGACCGAGCTGAAGGAGGGGCTGCTGAAAGCGTGGGGAGTGGACGAGGTTCGGCAGGTGGTCGAGGAGGTGGCTCGAGGTGAAGCGGATGCACCCAGCGAAATGCGGGAGCGAATCGCGAGGCTGGCTCAGGTGGTTTTTCAGCTTGCTGAACCACAACACGATCCGGCGGCGAACCAGCTGGTCGATGCGGCTGCCGCGGCGCTACGGCAGTTGGTCCTCGTGCTTCTTTCTCGAACCGATCTGGCGGGCGGGGAATACGAATTGGCGTTGGGTGGCAGTTTATTGACACGGAGCGATGTATTGGCGGAACGCCTTCTGACGGGGCTGACGCTGACTGGACATGCACCCCGCCGAGTAACTCGCGTCGGCGAACCGGAATCCGGGGCGGTTCGGATCGCGGCTGGTTTGTTTGGAACCCGCCGGGATGCGTAGGGACCGCGGGGTCGGATGCCGCGAAGGGCTTATTGTCAGCGGTCCGCCCACCCGCCGAGTGGCAAGGATTGAGGCGGTCCCTCGCTTTATCCTTTCTCGCGCGGACAACCCTTGAGCACGCAGGCAACTCTACACTTCCTGCCATTGGTTATAGGGCAGGATGGCCATCGAGCAGCAGATGCCATCGGTTTGAATGGCGACGTCTTGGCCCAGATCAGCGGCCCCGACCAAGTCCAACCGATGGGGAGCACGAATGGTGAGACCATGGCCGTTGTCTTGGCCGATCACCATCATCCCATCCGAAACCAAGACAGATCGATGTCGCCAACCACTCTTTTCAAGCAAGGTTCTTGCTTCATTACGGGCCTGCTTGTCCTTGACCAACAGCACCACGCTGGAGGCAGCACCTCCACCCGGCGGCTTCCAGCCGCACAGTCGGTTCCCCATTCGGGTCTTCAGCTGGTCGACGATGCGAGAAACGTCCGAATTGACCAGTCGCCCCCGCATCCACTCGTCAAAAGTGGTTACGTAATGATTCACCGCCTCTGCCAGCTTGTGGATATCCGATCGCTCCACGGCGAATGAGGCTTCCATGGCCCGCGCACTAATGGCTTCCACGTACTTCTTCGCGCCGGGGTGTTTGAACAAATCCGCAAGCAAACTGGGAATGTCATGCCGAGCCCCCGTCGGGTTGTAGGCGAACAACACGTGATGCCGAATCCATTCTGGATCATGTTCCAGGGGGCTCCACTGGTAGCTGCCATCCCGGCACGTGTGTAGCCGGCCGACTTGGCCGAGGACGATCGGGATGACGTCGTCGGCCGCGATCGCTCGACCATTCGCGCTATCCCGTTCGCGACGCAAGGCCTCCTGAATGACGGCATCGTTCTGGATGACACCCGTCGTTCGATAGAGATGCACGGCCGAATCGAGTACGGCTCGCGTGCTGGAGACGGAAAGTCCCAGACCAGGGGGGGCATAGACGTCGTACTGTTCACGTGAGTGGAAGTCGTCGAATCCCGAGTGGGGAAGGGAGGGGTCGGAAGATCCCATGGGAGTCTCCTGGAAAATGCCAGGTAGTGGGGGCCAGGCAGGGTCGGCATCCAGAAGGCGGACTGAAATGAGACAATTGATTTCCGCGAACGACTGGGGCCGAGCAACCTCCATGTGGCTGGCGGACAATTCCTCCGATCAGGCGGGGCGTGGCTTCTCGAATGGAATACTCGAGTCCGGAAGGGTGATTTCCAAGCCACGTTCAATCGTTAGCGACCAACCCGAGAAAAGTCCAGTCGACAAAATTTCCCGTTTCCGAAAAACACTTCCGAATCGACGGATTTTCGGGATTAAAATGGGCCCCAGAGCGGATTTGTTGCTGGGAGGACATACGCTTAAAGAGATTTCATTGGTACTTGGCTTTCCTCCACCCCATTGTCGAAAGTCGCTACGATACTCTTGCTATCTGGTGGATTCACCCGTCTTGAAATCTGGAATTCGGTGGCACGGTCCACGTGGCACGGTCCACGTGGCTCCGTTCTCCCGAACGGAGAGTTCGCCGACTCTCCCCGAGTCGGCGAAATGACTTCCCACCCATTTTTTAACGTTGTGTCAAGGGCGATGAACCGCTGACATCAAACGACTTAGGGTTCAGTGCATCTCCCCAGCTTCGTGCCGGCCAGCCAATCCCTCTTGGATCCTGGGGACTTTAGACCAGCCACTCCTCATCGGCCATGAGGGCGTCCACCGCGTCCGAGAAATTGTCGGACTGACCGGAGCGCTGGGCCCACTGCATCTCCAACCCATCGAACTCGACGTCCCCAGGAACTGCTTCCCCTTCGGCCTGTTGGTCAGCCGCGGCAAAGTCATCGAATCCGAGGTCGAGTGCCGAGCCTTCGAAGCGGAGCAGTCGGCTGCCGTCACTGGCATTCCCCATGATGCGGACCTTGCGGTGGTCCACGTCGAATTGCCGCGTGGTGACGCTGTTGCCGTCACCGACCGACAGCATGACGCTGGAGTTCGACTGAACAAGCTGAGCACCCACGGAACTTACGTTGTTCCAGCCGCCGAGCACGATATACCAGTACTGGTCACCATTGGCATTCATGGCGACCAGGAGGCCGTCGTCGGGTAGGGAAGCCCGCATTTCGTGCAGGGAGAAGTAGGCTGGGTTCAGGCTATGTTCGCCAAAGTTGTTGTCCGTGGCATTCAAGCCCCCTTCGGCGCCGACGGTAAAGCTGTAGCTGTCATTGGCGATCTGTCCGCCACTTGCCTCCAACTCGCTTCCTAGCCGATCCTGCCCGTCCAGCAGGAACCGAGGTTGGTATTGGGTGACGGTGTAGTTCCCAGGGGACAAGTCGGTGAACTCGTAGTACCCATCCGCGCCGGTCGTGGTGGTCCTGGTAACCGACTCGCCCTGCGCGTTCGTCCCTTCCAGAACGATGGTGACGCCACCGATTCCGAACTCATGGTCGTCGAAGATACCGTTCTTGGACGTGTCGAGATAGACAAAGCCGGAGACCGAGCTGGCTTCGATATCCTCGATATCGATGATCAACTGCACCTCGGCGGTTCGAGGATCGGGCTCCCCGGCGGTCGTTCCATCATCCTGAACGGTGTAAGTGACAATAGCTTGTCCCGTGAAGCCTTCGGGAGGCGTGAAGAGGATCGAGCGACCGTCGGCCGAGACTTCGACGGAGCCGCCGATTCCCTCGGGCGTGGTGAGCACGGCGGCGATGATGGTCAGCGTCTGATCGAGTTCATTTTCCGGCCCTGGGACGACGACACTGCTGTCCAGCAGGATCTCGGGCCCGAACGTGGTGGTTTCACCTCGACGGGCAGTCCCGGTGGCATCGGACAGGACGATCGGCGGGTCATTGACCTCCGTGACGTTGATGGTCACGGTTCCGGTCGCCTGCCGCGGGTCGGGCTGCCCATCCGTGGTGCCATCGTCTTCGATCACATACGTAAACGTATCCGTTCCGTTGAAGTTGGGAGCCGGCGTGTAGGTGATCACGCCGCCGTTGAGCACAACTTCTCCCCCTTGGCTACTGGTGGAACCGACGGAAATGACGGTGATGGTCTGACCCGCTTCGTCCGGACCGCCGCCCGGCGAGGCCGCGTCTTCCAGGTCACTCGTGTTGATCGTCAGCGCTGTCCCCTCGGCCGTGGTCCGAGTGACATCGCCGGGAATCGGAGGATTATTGACCTCTCGAACCACGACGGTCACCGTGGCGGTGTCGGTGCGTGGATCCGGCTGGCCGTTGGTGGTTCCATCATCCTGCACGGTGTACACGAAAGTGAAAGTGCCGTTGGCAAACTCCGGAGGCGTGAAGATGACGTTGGTGCCGTCGATCGAGACCTGGGCGCCTCCCGAGGCACTGCCGACCTCGATGATCGTCAGTGTTTGCGGATCGAAACTCGGATCAACCGGGTTCGCCTCAAACGGATCCGCCGGATCACTGACCGTGTCGTTCGCCAGCAATCGGGAGAACGGAATCGAGAGCGGAACATCTTCGTCGGTCGTCAGGCCTTCTCCCGAATCGTCATTGGCAACCGGCGGATTGTTCACCTCGGTTACCGTGACCACGACGGTTCCCAACCGCTCGGAAACCGCGTCGGAAGTGTCTCCCATCTGGTAGGTGAAGGTGTCTTGGCCGAAGAAGAACGGGTCGGGAATGTACCGCAGACGAGGTCGAGTGAACTCGCCGGATGGTTCGACCAACTCCACCGTTCCCCACTGGGCGGAGACCTGGAAATCGATCAAGACCGGTTCTTCACCTTCATTGACCAGGTCGTTTTCCAAGACGTCGATGATGACGCCTTCGGTCGAGCTTTCCTCGACGGTGGCGGCATCATTGCGAGGCCGAGGCCGATCCGCCGTTTCGACCAGAATCGTGATCGTGCTGGTATCCGTGGTGCCCAAGTCGGGATCGATCTCGCCGGTGTTCCCCAGGTCATCCGAGATGAAGGTCATGATGACCGTGCCGACAAAAGCGGTTTCGGGACGGTAGGTCAGGCCGTTGAGGGCCGAGTTGATGGCCGAGAGCGTTCCGCGGAAGGTCATCGACGATGCGCCGTCGGAACCGGAAACGAACGTGAGCCCGCTGGTCGTGCTCAGGTTCAGCATGCCCGGCAGTCCGCCCGAAGGATCGGTGGCCAGGGAGAGCGAGACTT
>JBJHCD010000250.1:0-7625 GCA_050485845.1 Pirellulaceae bacterium
TGACGCAGTCGTGCCTGCAGGGTGATGGTTTTGCCCGCGCCGATGTTCAGTTTGTAGTGAGCGGCGACCTTGGTGCCGATGCCCTTGGGATTCACCGCGTTCTTTTCCCCATGCACCACAACCCGGTCAAAGGCGTCCTTGACGTAAGGGTTGTGATTCGGGCTGGCAAAGAGGCGTTCGACGTTGGTTTCGTTGTCGGTAAAGAGCAGTTGGGGATCGCTGCCGTCGGGATGTTGATCCCACTGAAAGACAAAGGGCTCAAGGGACGCATGGGTGGCCAGCACGCTGGTGCTGTCCTGTTTGCGGATCTGCGGCTTGATCCAGCAGCCCTCATGTTCACAGCCCCAGGACCAGGTGTTGCGAAACCAGAGGGTCGGCAGGAGGTGCAATTCGGCTTGGTCCGGTCCATGGTTGGTCACCGTGATCCGGATCAAGATATCATCGGGCCCCCCCTTGGCATACTCGGCCGTGACGTCGAAATACCGGTTCTCGGAAAAGACTCCCGTGTCAATCAGCTCGAATTCAGACAGATCCTTGCCACGGTGACGATTTTCCGTCACCAGTCGTTCATAGGGATAGGCTTGATGCGGGTACTTGTACAATCCCCGCAGGTAAGAGTGCGTGGGAGTGGAGTCCAAATAGTAGTAGTACTCCTTGACATCCTCGCCGTGATTTCCCTGGGGGCCGGTCAGGCCGAACAGTCGCTCCTTCAAGATCGGATCGGCGCCGTTCCAGAGGGCGAGCCCGAAGCAGAGTCGGCATTGCCGATCGCAGATTCCGAGCAGCCCGTCTTCGCCCCACCGGTACGCTCGGCTGCGGGCATGGTCGTGGGGGAGGTCGTTCCAGGAGTCGCCACCGGCGGAATAGTCTTCCCGCACGGTACCCCATTGCCGTTCCGAGAGGTAAGGGCCCCACCGTTTCCAGTTTGCTTCGCGCCGCCGATCTTGCTCGAGTCGCTGATGTTCCGCGGTTGGCGGTGGGGAAGTAGATCGGTCCATGGAGCCGGCGGTTCCTCAGTCGGTGCGATCAGTCGGTGCGCGATCAGTCGGTGCGCGATCAGTCGGTGCGCGATCAGTCGGTGCGATCATCAGCGGTCGGTGGCAATTCCAGGGAGCGGGCCGCGGCGATGGCCAATCGGGGAGCGTGGGTCGGTGACCGCTCCCACTGGGGTAAAGCCGCTTCAATGGTCGCTCGGCCCTTCTCCAGCAAGTCATTGCGTTCGAGGAGTTTCCCGAGCGTGAGGAGGTTGTCGGCGGCGACCGAATTACCCGCGGGCTGGACGTTGTCGCTGAATTCCTTGGCTCGAGCCAACAAGGCCTCGTGATCGTTGGAAGTGAAGTAGAAACCGTGACGCCGTTCGTCCCAGAACAGCTCGATTTGCTTGTCCGTTAACCGCTCCGCCTCTTGGAGCCACGGATCTTCTCCCGTGACGCGATGGAGCGACAGCAGGCCTTCGACCAGAAAGGCATAATCGTTGAGATAGGCATTCAATTTCGCCTCGCCGCCGCTGTAGGTGGCCAGCAGGCGGCCTTCCGAGGTCTGGAGGTGCTTGAGGAGAAAACGAGCCGCCTCCTCGGCGGCGGTGATATAGGCTGGATTGTTAGTCAGCTTACCCACTTCCGCCAGGCTGGTGATGGCCAAGCCGTTCCAGCTGGTCAGGACCTTGGTATCCGTTAGCGGGCGAGGCCGCCGGTCCCGAATTTCCCGTAGTTGCCGCCGGATGTCGGCCAGCTGCGCCTGCAGGTCGGCTTCGTCCATCTCCAGTTCCGCCGCCGTTTCGGCCAAGGGGACTTCGAGTTGGGGGACGTAGAATTGGTCTTCAAAGTTGGGGGGGCCGGTCAGCTGGTAAGTGGAACCGAACAACTTCCACTGGTCCGCGTCCAAGGTACGGAGAATTTCCGAGCGGTCCCAGCGATAGAATTTTCCCTCCACTCCTTCGGATTCGGCGTCGATCGCGGCGAAAAACGCTCCTCCTTCATCACGCATCTCTCGCAGCAGGAACTCCACCGTCTCCTCGGCCACTCGGCGAAAATCTTCCTCGCCGGTCACATCGGCGGCTCGAGCATACACGAGGGCCAGTTGAGCGTTGTCGTAAAGCATCTTTTCGAAGTGGGGGATGCTCCAGAATCGATCGACGCTGTAGCGATGAAAACCACCTCCCAGATGGTCTCGGATCCCACCGAGTGCCATTTGCCGCAGCGTTTTGGTCAGCATTTCCAACGACGCTTCCGCTTCTTTGTTCTCCCGGCCCTTGTTCTCCCGGCGCTGGCGCTCAATCCGATCCAGGAGGAACAAGAGGTTGGCCGGTTCCGGAAACTTGGCACGCTGCGCGTTGTTGGGATCGTATCCAAAACCGCCGTACTGGGAATCAAACTGCCTCGCCAATCCCGACTCGACCGCGTCAATCGTCTGCGAGGAAAGCGGGTCGGTGGCCACTGGCAGCTGGGTCTCGAGTTCCGCCTTTGTGATGCGGGTCAAGGTCTTGGCATCCTCCAGCAGTCGCTCGGGCTGCTCGGTCCAAACCTCGTGGATTCTTCCCAGAACGGTGAGGAACCCGGTGGCGTTTCCTCGGTCGCCATCTCGAGCGGGGAAGTAGGTGCCACCAAAAACCGGCTCGGCCGTCGGAGTGAGAAACATCGACAGGGGCCAGCCACCCCCCGGTGGGTTTCCGATCAACTGATTGAACACGTGGAGGGACGTCATGTAGATCGAGTCGATATCGGGTCGCTCTTCCCGATCCACCTTGATGCAGACGAAATGCTCGTTCAGCAGTTGAGCGATCTCCTCGTCCATGAACGACTCTCGCTCCATCACATGACACCAGTGACAGCTCGAATAGCCGATGGAGAGGAAGATCAGTTTGTTTTCCCGCCGTGCCTTTTCGAGTGCTTCCTCGCCCCAGGGGTACCAGGCGACCGGATTGTGAGCATGGAGCAGCAGGTAGGGACTCGTTTCGCTCGCCAGCCGATTCGGCCGAACTTCACCGTTACTTTCCTCCTGGGGGGTGTCTGCACCGAGTGTTCGAAGGGAAATCTCGGGTAGCGGTCCCGGGAGGTGGAATCCGAGCAGGAAAAATCCAAAGGAGAGATAGATTGGGAGACAGATTGGGAGACAGGTGGGAGGGGAGGGGAAGAGGGACCGTCCGAACGCCGAAGGGGAACGGGAGGTGGACGATGGGCGGGGAGAGTTGTCAGGCACTAGCGGGAGTCCTTCGGTTCCGTGTCGAAGTCGCCGAAGTGTCCGCTGTCGACTCCGAGGCCTTCGTCGCTGAGATCGGATTCGCGGAACAGGTCCTCGTCGGACAACTGAATGGCGCTGTCGAACACGTTGCGGCCTCGGCGAACGCGAGCGGCATCGGGGTTTGGGGGTCGAGCAGTCGTTGGGGGTTTGGAATCGCTTTCGGTGGGGGGGGTGGAGGCCGGGGCGTCCGGATCGGACTGGTCAGCTCGGACCGTTTCGGCCAGGCGAACGGTCCCCTGGCTCGACGCCCCCCCCGCTGCAGGCTCCCCATAGACGGCTCGGAACGTCACGTTGCCGATGGTGAGTAGTTCGCCGGATTCGAGCCACGCCTCGTCGACTCGAGCGTTGGCGACGTAGGTTCCGTTGCGGGAGCCGAGATCGCGAACTTTGAGGCGACCGTCGCAGGCGAAGATTTCGCAGTGCCGACGACTCACCAGCGGGTGGGGGAGCGTCAGCGCGACATCTCGGCTGCGGCCGATGGTTACGGGCAGTTTCAACGGGATCTCGGCGGCACCGGCGTCCCCACCCACCACCACCAGTTTTGCTTTTATCATGTCCACGTCCTCGTGTTCGGCCCAGGGGCTCAGCGCCCAGCCGCGTTCCCGGATCGATTCGACCTCGTGTGATGCGAGTGACCGATCTGAGGGAAAAGGAACCGACCGGGGGACTTTCCCAACCGCGTCGGACCATTTATTCTAGCGTCTTCCGGTCTCGGGTGCGAGAAATCTTCGGCCACCATCCCTTACGACGAGATCCTAGGAAAAGTTTTGTTGGTCCGAAAGGGGGGGTGGTGAGGGTGGCATGGGCTGAACTGCCCTTGCATGCTGATCGGCGGACCCTATAATCCGGGAGACTGCGAGAGAAAAAGTCTCGCAATGGCCAAGCGGGTGTAGCTCAGTTGGCAGAGCACAACGTTGCCAACGTTGTTGTCGTGGGTTCGAATCCCATCACCCGCTCTTTTTCGTTCTTGGGCAGGTCTGCCTTCTGAGGTCCACTCATCTCTCGGGGTAGGGCTCGAGACGCGAAGGAGTTGACATTTACGACCTGGCGTTGAGGGGCGACTAGCAACATGATGGCACCGGATTCCCAAGCGGACGACCAACCCGAGCAAGAGGCAGCCGAGGAGGCGAAGCCCAGGTTGAACTTGGAGGTCGTCATCGACCAACCGGGGGCCTGCCAGCGGCATGTCACCGTCTCGATTTCGCGAGAAGACATCGACCGATATTTGGCCGACGCTTTTGACGAGCTGGTTCCGAAGGCCGAGGTTCGGGGATTTCGAGCGGGCCGAGCCCCCAGGAAGTTGGTCGAAAATCACTTTCGGGAGCAGATTCGCGAGCAGGTGAAAGGGGCCTTGCTGCTGGACAGTCTGCAGCAGGTCAGCGAAGATCACGAGTTCTCGGCGATCAGCGAGCCCGACTTCAACTACAAGGCGATCGACTTGCCCGAGGAGGGGCCGCTGAAGTTCGAGTTCGATCTGGAAGTTCGCCCCGACTTTGATCTGCCCGAGTGGAAGGGGATGGAAATCCGTCGTCCGGTCAGGGAGGTCACCGAAGAGGATATCGATCGTCGGCTCTTCGCATTGCTCGGCAAAGTCAGCCGGGCGGTGCCTGTGGAAGATGGCGCGGCGGATGGAGACTACATGGTGGTCAAGATCCGATTCCTGCACGAGGGGAACCTGCTGTCCGAACTGGAAGAAGAGACTCTGCGGCTTCTGCCCAAGTTGAACTTCGGCGATGGAACGTTGGATGGCTTCGATGATTTGATGCGAGGCTCCAAGGTCGGCGATGTTCGGACTGGAAAGGCGCTGGTCAGCGACGAGGTCAGTAATGACGCGTTGGCCGGCAGGGAAGTCGATGTCGAATTCCATGTCGAGCGGGTGGTGCGAATTGAGTTGCCCGTGATGAGTCCTGCCTTCTTGGAAAAACTGGGAGGCTTTGAAAGCGAGCAGGCCTTGCGTGATTATGCCAAGGCGGATGTCGAGCGACAGCTGAAGTACTTTCAGCAACAGCGGATTCGCGAGCAGATCACGTCGAAACTGACTGCCAATGCCGATTGGGAGTTGCCTCCGGATTTGCTCCGGCGACAAGCGCGTCGCGAATTGGATCGGGTCGCGATGGAGATGCAGTCGAGCGGATTTTCGCGGGAAGAGATTGATGCTCGACGCAATCAACTTCGTCAGAACGCGCTTGCCAATACCGCTCGAGCCCTTCGCGAGCACTTTATTTTGGAGAGATTGGCCGAGGAGCATGATCTGGACGCGGAAGAGTCGGATTACGATCTGCAGATCCAATTGATCGCCATGCAGGAGAACGAGTCCCCCCGACGCGTGCGTGCTCGCCTGGAGAAGAAGGGATTGATGGACACGCTTCGCAACCAGATTATCGAGAGCAAGGTCATTAATCTGGTGGCCGAGGAAGCCAATTTCGAGGACGTGCCGATGCCGGAGAACGAGAAGGATACGTTCCCGGTGCAACACAGCATTTGTGGTGACGCGGACGACGAAGAGATTCCCGAGGCTCAGACGGCCGATGTGGAGTCGCTGCGGCAGCCCGTGGATCGCACCTGAGACAGCGATGGTACGGCGGCGACGCACCGCGGACTTCAGCTCGACTGAGTTCTTCGTTCGTCGCTCCATCCGCTATCGTTCTCCCCTGGGGGGGTAGAAGTCTCCTGTGCCGACCCTGGGCCGGTAACCCCCCTTCCGCCATTTACTCTCGGGAAACATGGAACGTACGATGAGCCACCCTGGTCCAGCCCCCATTTTCGATTCCTATTCGTACCAGTCGTATCAGCGCCAGCGTCAACTGACGCTGGGGGATTTGTTGCTGGAGAACCGGATCGTCTTCCTGCAGGGGGAGATCTACACCGGGAATGCGAACGAGGTGGTGATGAAGCTGCTGTACTTGCAGAGCGAAAATCGCCGCAAGGACATCCACTTCTACTTAAATTCCCCCGGCGGGGACGTGTCGGCCACCTTGGCCATCTATGACACAATGCAAATTCTCAGTTGCCCCGTGGCGACCTATTGTGTCGGGCAGGCGGCCAGCGGGGCGGCGGTGCTGTTGGCCGGGGGAGCCAAGTCGAAGCGATTTGCTCTCCCCAACTCACGCATCATGTTGCATCAGCCTTATGGTGGGGTCAGCGGCCAGATCAGCGATATCGAGATTCAGTGCACGGAAATTCTCCGCAACCGGGAGATGCTGAATGAGATCCTCGCCTTCCATACCGGAAAGTCGGTGGATCAGATTGCCAAGGATACCGATCGCGACTTCTTCATGAGTGCCGCTCAGGCGAAGGAATACGGCCTGGTGGATGACATCCTGAGCAAGCCTCCCAACTCGGGAGACGACGACGAAGGAAATTAGGGTCTCGCCCGACACCCTTTTGGTTGGAACGGGACAAGAGTCGAAAGTCTGTCGAACAGGGAGCGGAACCGGCGATGCCGTTAGTGCCATACGTAATCGAAAAAAGTGGTCGCGAGGAGCGGGTCTATGACATTTATAGCCGGCTGCTCAAGGACCGAATTGTCTTCCTCGGGACTCAGGTAAACGACGAAATGGCCAATGCCATTGTCGCTCAACTGCTGTTCCTCCAATCGGATGACCCGAAGGCGGACATTCATCTCTACATCAATTCCCCCGGTGGAAGCGTGAGTGCCGGGTTGGCGATCTATGACACGATGCAGTTCGTCACTTGCGACGTGGCTACCTATTGCATCGGTCAGGCGGCCTCCATGGGGGCTGTCCTGCTGGCGGCCGGGGCGGCGGGAAAACGCCACGCCCTGCCCAATTCCCGCATCATGATCCACCAACCGCTGGCGGGCATGCAGGGGACGGCGGAAGAGATTTTGATTCACGCCAAGGAGTTTCGGCGTATCAAGCAGCGTCTGAATGAAATCCTGATTCATCATACGGGACAGACGCTTGAGAAGATCGAACAAGATACGGATCGTGACCGTTTCATGACATCGGAAGAAGCCCAAGAGTACAAACTGATCGACAAGGTTGTTGCCACGATGAAGGTGGATGCTTCATCTCCCAAGGAAGGTTGATTCGGCCCGACTCATGGGATTCAGCCCCGGGCCGCGTGGAGTGGTTTTCGTACTGCCACGAAATCGGTAGTCAAGACATTTCATGCCGCGGGAATTTGGCGACCTCTCAGGGAAGGGAGGCAGCGAATGAAATTATCGGCAAGGAGTACTGGGGCCGCTCGGCCGCTCCCACTCCACCCCCGACGCGGACCGTGGGGACTCAACCCCCATGGCCCTCTCGTCCGATTGGGCTGTCTTCTCACTCTCTCCTGTTTCGTGGTCTCGACGCTCGTGGTCGGATCCGGGTGCCGTTCCCAACGCGAACGCTATGTGGTTGATGCGTTCAGTGCCGAAG